>CAZDYM010000005.1:23619-25652 GCA_964509325.1 uncultured Phycisphaeraceae bacterium | reverse complement strand
CCCTCTCAAACGCCTCGCGCACCCCGCCCAGTTCGTCCACCAGCCCCGCCGCCAGCGCCGCCTTGCCGGTGACGACGCGACCGTCGGTGATCTCATCAAACCTCGCGGCGTGCGTGCCCCCCGCCGCGAGCCCGGGCCGGCGCTCCGCCACCAGCCCGCGGAAGCCCGCGTAGAAATCGTCCACCATCGCCTGCAGGATGGCGTAGTGCTCGTCCTTCGGCGCGGCGAACGGGTTCGCCACATCCTTGTTCCTCGCGCTGGTCACCGCCCGCCCCTCGATGCCGATCATGCCCATCCCCTTGGAAAAGTTGAACGTCTGGAAGATCACCCCGATCGACCCTGTGACCGTGGACTCCTGCGCGATCAGGTGGTCACCCGCCAGCGCGATGTAGTACCCGCCGCTGGCCGCCACTTCGCCCATCGAGACCACCACCGGTTTCCCGGTGGTTTCACGGAAGCGCCGCAGTTCCCGGTACATCGTCTCGCTCGCCGCCACCGTTCCGCCCGGCGAGTTCACCCGCAGCACGACCGCCCGGACGCGGTCGTCCTTCTCGGCGCGCTCCAGCCGCGCCACCAGCCGGTCCACGCTGTTGCCCGCGCCGCCCAGCAGCCCGCCCGGCGCTTCGCCGAAGCCGATGGCGCCCTCCACGTCGATCAGCGCCACCTTGGGCGAGAACGTCCCGAGAGCCTTGTCCCGGATGACCTCCGTTTCCGAGAGCCGCTCCGGCTGCGGGGCCAGGTCGATGGTCACCTTGCTCGGCAGGCAACCCGTCAGCGCGCCCGCCGCCGCGAGGCAGGCACAGACCACGACACGAGCGATGATTCGGTCTCGGGGCATCCTGCCATCGTACGGTGCGCCGCGGCGGCGGATACTGTGACCCGGCGCATGAGCCGTCCCACCCACATCCCGGTGCTGCCCGTCGAGACCCTCGCCGCGCTTTCTCCGGAGCCCGGCCAGACGTACCTCGACTGCACCGCGGGGCTGGGAGGGCACGCGGCCCTGGTGGCGGAGCGGATCGGCCCGCGGGGCACCGTCGTGCTGACGGACCTGGACGCGGGCAACCTCGCAAGCGCCACGGCCCGCGTCGAGGCCCTGGCGGACGCGCCCCGCGTGCTGGCCATCCACGCCAGCTTCGCCGAGGCCCCGCGCCGACTCATGGAACTCGGGCTTTCGGCGCACATGGTCTTGGCCGATCTGGGCTTCTCCTCGTCCCAAGTCGACGACCCCGCCCGCGGCTTCTCCTTCATGCGCGACGGCCCGCTCGACATGTGCCTGGATCAACCGAGCGACTCCGCCGACGCCGACACCGTTCCCCGCCCCACCGCCGCCGACCTCGTCAACACCCTCCCGGAGCACGAGCTCGCGGAGATTTTGCGGGAGTTCGGCGAGGAACGACGCGCCGAGCTGGTCGCCTCGAAGATTGTCGGGGCCCGCAAACTCAGGCCGATAAACACCACCGGGGAACTCGCCGCGATCATCCGCGCCTGCGTCCCCCGCGGCAACGCCTCCATCGACCCCTGCACCCGCACGTTCCAGGCCCTCAGGATCGCAGTGAACGACGAGCTCGGAAACATCCGCGCCCTTCTCGATTCGATCACCCGTGCGGCGTCGCTCCGGCCCGGCGCGGCGTCGTGGCTGGCGCCCGCGGCCCGCGTCGCGATCATCGCGTTCCATTCACTCGAAGACCGACCCGTGAAGCAGGCCTACGCCGAGATGTTCCGGCGCGGCCTGGCATCGCCGGTGGGGCCGCAGCCCACCGAGGCGACCGACGGCGAGCGGCACACCAACCCGCGAAGCCGTTCCGCCAAACTCCGGGCACTGCGGTTCGCGTATACTCCCGCCTGAACAAAGGGAATCTCGGACCTTATCCGATCAAAGACCAGACAAACGGACCCTCCGCTCCACCCGCCCCGGCAAGGATGCCCCTCCCCATGACGCGTGAACACAAACTCGCCCTGATCTTCGGCTTCGCCCTCGTCCTCGTCGTCGGCCTGCTCATCTCCGACAACTTCTCCGCGTCCCGCAAGGCCGA
>CAZDYM010000005.1:0-23519 GCA_964509325.1 uncultured Phycisphaeraceae bacterium | reverse complement strand
TCCACGCCACCCGCCGCGGGAATGGAACTGGCCCGCACCCCCGGAACGCTGTCAGCGACGCCCGGCCCTGGTCCGAACGCCAACCCGGCAAATCCCGCGGCGCCGCAGGTCGGCCTGCAGAGTCCGGCTCAGCCGTTGAGCACCCCCGAACGGGCTCCGTTCGATTCGAACGGCACCGGGGGCGCGGGCAACGACACCAGCAGCCTCGGCGTCAAGCCGAGCGATCTCAACACCGGTCCTGAGGCCTCCATTCCCCCTGCGCCCGTCCCCGTTGCCTCCGGCGAGGCATCCCCGAGGAACAGTGACCGGCGCCACCAGATCGCCGAGGGTGATTCGTTCTGGAAACTCTCCTCGAAGTACTACAACGATGGCACGCTCGCCGACGCCCTCAAGGCGTACAACCAGGACCGCATCGGCAAGAACGGTCAGCTCCGCATCGGCGCTAGCCTGCTGATCCCCGAGAAGTCGGCGTTGACCTCCGGGAAGCCGGCCACGGCGTCGGAGCCCAAAGCCGCTTCCAAGGCGGCGGCCAAGCCCGAATCCAGACCCGAACCCAGGCCTGCCAAGTCCGACCTGAAGGTGCCCAACCGGGACGCCATCGCCAAGGCGGGCGATTCCGGCCGGAAGGCGTCGCGTCCAAACACCTACACGGTCAGGAAGGGTGACACGCTGGAGAAGATCGCCGTCAAGTTCCTCGGCTCGGCGTCCCGGGTCGACGACCTGATGGCCGCGAACCCCGGCGTGCTGAGCGACGAGGACGATCTGAAGGCGGGCGCGGTGCTGAAGATCCCCGCTCGGTAGGCCCGGCCCGCGTCAGGCGGGCTTGATGCCCGCGAAAGCAACCGACCGATAGATCAAGGGCGAGCCGGCACCTCCCGGTTCGCCCTGTTTGTTTGATCGGCGCCGTTCCCGGGTTTCATCCTGGGCCGGTTCGAGGTGCCTGCGATGCTCGGAAAACTCGCCCTTCTCATCCTGGTCGCCGCCGCCACCGCCGCGAGCGTGCTGGCCATCCGCCAGCAGCGACTGGTGGCGATGCACGACATGGCCCGCAGCGTGGAACGCTCCGCGGAGATGGACCGGAAACTGTGGCGTGTCCGCGCCGACATCGCGGAGCGGATCACGCCGGGGCGCATCCGCGACGCCTTGGAGGGCGACGCGGGGCTCGGCGAACTTGCCCCCATCCCGATTTACTGGAACCCCCCGGCGGTCGAGGAACAACTGAAGGACCCCACCCTGCTGGGTGCGGGGACGCCGCGGAGCGCCGGCCCGAGGCAGAATCGCCGAGCGACCCGGTCTCAGGAGCCCCGGCGTGCGAACTGAACTTTTCTCCGCCGTCCGAGCCGCGTTCCGCCGCCGCGCGGGCGCCGCGGCCAGCATCCAACCCGCGGGCGCGGGATCGGCCCGCCTGGGCTTTGCGCCGGAGACATCGCGAGCGCCGCGGGGCCTCGGGGCGCGTGCCAACGCCGTGGGCTTCATGGTGGTCTCGCTGGTGTCGGTGTGCCTGGTGGTTGTGGTCGCGCGGGTGGTGCAGCTCCAGGTGGCGCCCGAGACGCGTTTGATCCCGCACATCAAGGACCGCGTCAACCGGGCCCTTTTGCCCTCGCCGCGTGGCGACCTGCAGGACCGGCGCGGCCGCACCCTCGCCGCCACCCGCGCGGGGTACCGCGCGTTTGTCGACCCGGTGGAGTTTGTGAAGAACGAGCCGTCCGTGGGGGACGCGTTCGACCGCCTGTCCGAGCTGCTCGGCGTGGAGAAGAGCCTGCTGGTCGATCGGGTGATGAAGCGTGCGGAAGCGAACGAGCGGCGCCTTGCCGCGGCCGCGGAGGGCGTCGCGGGCGCGGGCAAGCCCATCCGGTATGTGCGGGTCTCCGACGTGCTGGACGACCTTCAGGTGGAACTGGTCCGCGGCGCGGGCATCAAGGGCCTGCACCTGGAACGGCGCAGCGTCCGTGAAGACCCCGGTGGCGACGCGGTGGCGTCGATCGTCGGTCGTGTCGACGTGGAGCACCGCGGCGCCTTCGGCGCAGAGCGCCTCCACGACGACCAGATGAAGGCCAGGCCGGGGTTTATGAAGGCGGTGCGCGACGCCTGGGGGCGGCCGCTGTGGGTCGAGGCCGACGGGTACGTCGTGCCGCGGCGCGGCGCCGATGTGCGCCTGTCCATCGACCTGACGCTGCAGGAGATCGCGCTCGAAGAGGTCCGACGCGGCGTGGAGGAGTACGACGCGCAGGGCGGGCGGGCGGTGCTGCTCGACCCGGCGACGGGCGAGGTGCTGGCGATGGTGGACGTGGTTCGCGACACGCCCGACGCCGTGCCCTACAACCGGGCCGAGCACCGGGCGTTGGGCGACCGCCCTCACCCGCGGTACCGGGTGATCAAGGACGACCCCAAGCGCGGGGTGCACGCCGCCCTCGGGCGCAACCGCTGCGTGGAGGACGTGTACGAGCCCGGCTCGACGTTCAAGGCGTTCATGTGGGCCGCCGTGACCGAGCGCCAGCTCGCCGCGCCCGACGAGGTGTTCAACACGTACAACGGCGAGTGGACCACGCCTTACGGGCGGCGGGTGAAGGACGTCACGCCGCAGGACGAACTCTCCTGGGCGAACGTGCTGGTGTACTCGTCGAACATCGGGATGGTGCAGGGCACGAGCCGGATGAGTTACGAGGCGATGTGGGAATCGGCGCGTCGCTTCGGCTTCGGCAGCCGGACCAACATCGGCCTCCCGGGGGAGTCTGCCGGGATCGTCACGCCGCTGGACCGCTTCACGAAGTACACCCAGACGTCGATGGCGTCGGGTTACGAGATCGCGGTCACGCCGATCCAGATGGCACGGGCCTTCTGCGTGTTCGCCCGCAACGGTGAGTTGGCCGGCACGCTGCCCGCCGTGCGGCTCACCGCGTTTGACCCCGGCCGTCCCGACCCCGCGCGCCCGGAGCCCGAGGTCCGCACCCGCGTGCTCCCGGGCTGGTGCGCGATGCTCACCCGCGAGGTCATGGGGCGCATCTCCGACGTGATGACCACCCGCGCCGCCCGCAAGTACAAGGACGAGGTCCCCATGCGGTACCGCATGTTCGGCAAGTCGGGCACGGCGGAGGTCGTCGCGCCCGGCGGGGGCGGCTACATCAAGAACCAGCACAACTCGTCGTTCATCGCCGCCGCCCCGTTCGACCGCCCTCGGTTTGTGTGCCTCGTCGTCATCGACGACCCCGGCCCCGAACTCGTCCGCAAGCGGATGCACTACGGCAGCGCGACCGCCGGGCCCGTGCTCACCCGGATCATGCGGCGCGCGCTGGAGTACTACGGCGTGCCGCCGGACCTCCAAGCCCCCGAGCAGATGGCGCAGTCCGAGCGCGAGCTCGACCAGGGTGGCTGATCGGCGCTGGGGCGCGTTCGCGTGCTCGCCGGCCCGGGTCCCCGACACCACCGAGACGAGTTGGAGGGGCTTTCAACCGACGCCGGACCGGCGTGCAGCGCGGCGAGGGCGTGGAAGATCATCGAAAAGACGCCCCACGAAACGTGGCGCGGCTGACTCCGTGTGATCCGTTGAGACATGGTTCGGCTGCGGTCCGTCATCCGGCTTGTTCGACTTGAAAGCCGAAACTCTCGCGGCTGGAGACTCTCGCGCAACGAAAAGGCAGACTCGCTCGAAACGAGTCTGCCCTTGAAGCGGAGAGGGCGGGATTCGAACCCGCGTTAGGGATTTTGGTCCCTAAACCGGTTTAGCAAACCAGCGCCTTCAGCCTCTCGGCCACCTCTCCGTGGTGGACCCTCAGGGGGCCCGAAGCGAGGGCAATGGTTGCCCCGCGCCCGTCCGTTGTCAAACAGGCTCGCCAACGAGCCGTTGGCGTGCCTTCGGGTCCGAAAGCCGTCCACCCCGCGTGCTTCCTTCACGGCTCGATCTCCGCTCCGCGGGCACGGCAGCGGGCCGGAGCCCGTGCCTCGCTTCCAAACGCGAGGAGAGAGGCTTCAAGGATCAACACGCCGGGCGTCCTTCATCGCGCGGGCGGGCCCGACGATGCGCCAATGGCTCGGTGCGGGATCGGCGTCGCCGGCCCGGCGGCACGGGCGAGCAGCGCCGCGCACGACCAACGCTTGGCGTGCCCACGTTGGCCCTACTGTTGCTTGACACCCGCGATGACGTCCGCGCTCCGAACTGCGGGCCCTCGGACCCATCGCCGACATCGGCCCCGTGGCGGAACTGGAAGACGCAGCGGACTTAAAATCCGTTGTCCCGTCAAGGGACGTGTGGGTTCGAATCCCACCGGGGTCGTTGCGGTTTCGGCGGTTCTTCCTTGCTTTGCGGAGGATTACTCCCGGCCCGAAAGGTGGCCGCTGGGCCGCGGGGGCGTCTTCTCGAAACTCGCTCGGGCGCGTCTGTTGCGTCACGCAACCCTCCCGCGGTTCCGCACCTACGCCGGCGGCGCCTGGTCGGACGAGCTGACCTTCAACCCGGGCCACAATGACCGGCCCCGGGTCTTCCGCCTCATCACCGACCCGGTGAGCCGCGACCTGCTGCTCGCCTTCAGCACCAGCCCGTCTGAATCAACGACGAGCGCCGTCAGCGCCAAGGGGCTCGCCGTCGCCAGGTTCACCAGCGCCGGCTGGACAGGCGGGCAGCACCTCACCTTCAACCTGCAGTTCACGGATCGACGCTGCTTCGACATCGCCTTCGAGCCTGGGGGCACCCGCGCCCTGCTTTGCGACGGGGCGTCGGGCACCGGCCACACGCGCTTCCGCACCTTTGACGGTTCGGTCTGGTCCGCGGAAGCCAGCGGCTCGAACGTCGCCAGCACCATCTGCGTCTGGTCGCTGTTTCCGGGCGCCGGGGCGGGCGAGATCTTCGCGATGTCGTACAACACCACGAACTTCCTCAACGCCGCAAGGTTCAGCGTGAACCCCAACGGCGTGCGGACGCTGTCCGCTCACACCCAACTCGCCAAGACGCTCGAAGGCAGCCAGAAAGCCCGCGCGTTCATGATCGCCGGCCCCGTCACCACGATCCCCGGCGAGGACGACGAGACCCCGCCGCGGATCGTCCGCTGGCGCGAAACCAGCGGGCAGTAGCCCGTCTCACCGGCACGGGGCGCCGAAGAACCCGAGCAGCACCACCAGGTCCGCCGTGGTGATCGCCCCGTCCAGGTCGAAATCTCCGGGGTCGCCGGCGGGAACGGATCGCCCGAAATCGCTGAGGAACCGGGTCAGGTCACCGAGCCCCGTGCCGCCGGAGCCGTCCAGGTCCGTCGCGCACAAGGCGTTCAGGAACGCGGTGGCCTGCTCGGTTGGGGCCGCGGGCGGGTCGGTAAAGGCCAGGAGGTCGGCGTCGCCGTCAAGGTCCGCGTCTCCCGGCAGGATGAACAAAGGCCCGGCGGTCTGACCGAAGGTCTGGCCCAGCGCGAAGACCAGCGGGCCGCCCACGTTGCCGATCGGGGTGTCGTTGCGGAGCACCTGGATGAATCGGTCGCCGGGGCTGCTTTCGTCGTCCACCACCACGGCCAGGTCACGGTCGGAGTCGGCATCGATATCGAGCACGGCGAGCGGACCGGGGGTCGCGCCCGCCGACAGCGATTGTACCGCGAACAGCCCGCCTTCCGGGTCGGGTCCGAGGTTCTGGACGATGGAGACGGTGCCCGCGTCGCGGTTGCTGGTCACGATGTCGGCGTCGCCGTCGTTGTCCATGTCGATGATGGAGAGATGCTCGGGCCCGGCGCCGACGGGGATCGACTGACCGCCGTTGAACAGCGGCGTGAGCGGGTCTGGGTCGGGGTCGTTGGTGTTGAAGAAGACGAAGAGGTTGCTCTCGCCCCCGCCCCCGCCGCCACCCGGTCCGGCGCCGATCGCGAGGTCGTCCACGTCCTTCGGGTTGTCGAGCCCGCCGGGCTGGATCGTGCCGGGGTCATCGGTGGCGACGGGGAAGCGTTGGAAGCGGACCAAGCCGTTCCACGCGCGGATCGCGGGCGAGCCCTGGTTCTCAACGATCACTACCTGCCCGGGGCCGCCCGGCCCGTCGAGGGACGTGACGGCGAGATCGAGCAGGTCGGCGGGGTCCGCGATGAAGTTGCCGATGGCCACGCCGCGAGGGTCGGCGCCCACATCGACGAACGAATCCGCGGGGGCTCCGAACGCGGTGAAGGCCCCCGCGCCGTCGTTCAGCAGGACGCGCAGGCCCGCGGGGAAAGGTGAGTTCCCGGGGTTGACCACCGCGAGGTCGCGGTCCCCGTCCTGGTCCAGATCGCCCGCGGCGATGGAAACGGGCCCGAGGCCTGGAAGGTACGTGGCGGCGGGCCCGAAGCCGAGCCAGTCGCCGTTGCCGTCAACCCCGAGGTTGAGCACCACCACCACGCCGCCGCCGATGGGGCCGCCGGTGTTCGCCGCCAGCGCGGGCACGGCGCCGGCGAGGTCGGGGAACCCGTCGCCGTTGAAATCCGCTGCGACGGCGCTCACGGGCCGGCCGGTGATGGCGCTCGCGCCCTGCGAGCCGTCGCCGACATTGGGCTGCGGGGGGAGTTCGACCACTTCGAGGTCGATGCCGATGAACTTCCCGGCCTCGGCCCGCGCAAAGGTGGGGTAGTTGATCCGGAAGCGCAGGTTCTCAGGGAACGCCGGGGTGAACAGCACGGCGTCGAACCGCCCGGTGATGCTGGTGGCCCGGATGATGTCTGGGACCACCGTGCCGAGCGGAAAGAAACCCTTCTCATCACGGCGGACGACGAGCGTTCCCCCCAGCGTCGCGGCGCCGCCGGTGCGGAGCTGGTCGTACAGGCCGGGGCTGAACACCTCCATGCTCAGCGTCCCGCCCGGCGTGGTCACGCCGCCCCCGGAAGTCGGGCCGAACTGGGTGAACCCGACGGTCGCGTTCACGGTCGCCTGCGAGCCGGGGCGCAGCGCGACCGTCCCGGCGTTCCGCAGCCCGCCCGCGAATCCCTTCCGCAAGTCGGCGAAGCCCGAGGGCCGCACCCGCAGGTCGCCCTGGATCACCAGCGTGGCCACGTCGCTGAGAATGAAACTTGACCGGGCCGCCTCGACTGCATCGACGCCGACGACGAGGTCCCCGTTGACGCTGAGCGAGCCACCCGCAAGGGTGAGAGTGCTGGGCTCGTCAAAGTCCGGGAGGATCGACACATCGCTGGAAACGTTGAGGATCGAACCCGTGCAGTCGAGCGTGACATCGTCCGCCACGTCCACGCCTTCCACCGTGGGCGCTGTGGTGACGGTGATGGTGTACGCGGTCCGCGCGGGGATGAGCGCGCCAAAGTTCAAGATCGCAAACTGGAAGAACTCCGGCGGCGAGGTCGGGACGGGATCGCCCTTGTCGTCGATGTAAAACCACGGCCCCGCGGCGTAGTCACCCCCGTCGATGTTGCCCCAGTACTTCTCGAAGATCTTCCCGGCCTGCACGGGCTCACCCGCCGACAGCGCGAGAACCAGCCCCGCGACCGAACCCGGGACGCTTCTGAGTGAACGCATCGGCAACCTCCACGCGACGGACGGAATCGGATCGACCCGGGCACGCCGACCCGATCGTGGCGAGCAGCGTACCGACCCGCCTGTGGATTCCAACAACTTCCTCACGAAATGCGGAAGAAATCGCTCGAAAGCCCGCTCAAGGCAGGTTTGCCACGCCCGCGATTGTTCAGATCATGTGAAGGACGCGATGCGCGCCTTGGCGGCGTCCCGCTCCGCGATCTTCTGCGCCAGTTGATCCCGTGTCTGCTGCACCAGTTTCGCCGGCGCACGGTCCGCGTAGCCCGGGTTCGCCAGCCGACCCTCCAGGACGACAATCTCCTTCTCCAGCTTCTCGACCTGCTCGGTGAGCATCTTTCTCTCGGCCCCGGCGTCGATCACGTCCTTGAGGTTCGAGAGCCCGTGCTCGCGCCCGTCGAACATGAACGCCGTCGTGGTGCCGGGGGCGCGGCTCCCCGAGCCAGGCTCGTTCCGCGTGGACTCCAGGGCCTCCGCCAACCCTGCCAGTGTCGGCACAATCGGCCCCGCCCGGTTCATCCGCGCGAGCGTCGCCGCATCGGTGTGCAGCGTGATCCGCCGCTTGGGCTCGACCCCCTGCGCCGCGCGCACCTGACGGATCGCTTCCGTCAAGCCGCGCAGCCACTCAAACTCGCGCTCGGCGTCCTCATCGATCAGCGACGCCGCCGCGGCGGGCCAGCCGCTCACGCACAGCGTCGGGCCGTTGTTCCCGAGCGTGAGGCCGCCCACTTCGCCAACGGCGTCGCCCGACAGCGCTTCGTGCAACACCTCGGTCACATACGGGCACACCGGGTGCAGCAGCCGCAGGGCCGCGTCGAGAACGCTCTTCACCACCGCACGCTGCCCGGCATCGGACTTCACCGTCGGCTTGATCGCCTCCAGATACCAATCGCAGAAATCCC
The DNA here is from genome assembly GCA_964509325.1 of uncultured Phycisphaeraceae bacterium. Taxonomy (GTDB): domain Bacteria; phylum Planctomycetota; class Phycisphaerae; order Phycisphaerales; family UBA1924; genus JAFLCM01. The sequence goes on along the minus strand of CAZDYM010000005.1, from coordinate 15,138 downwards.
ACCACAGGAACTGGTACATCGCCTCGGCGTAATCCGAGTAGTCGTAGCCCTTGATCGCGGAGTTCACCCGATCAATCAGCCGCGCCAGACGCGACAGGATCCACCGGTCCGGCAGCATCCTGGCACGGGCCTCCGCGCCCGGCGCCGGGCCGCCGGCTTCCTCCAGGTTCATCATCACGAACTTGGCGGCGTTGAACACCTTCGTGACGAAGTTCCGCCCCTCGTCGAACTTCGGCGAGGTGTTGCAGTTCTTCTGCTTGTCGAACACCACCGGCAGGCGCACGTCTTGCGTGTTGGTGGTCATCTTGCACAGCGTGAACCGCATCGCGTCCGACCCGTGCGATTGGATGATGTCGAGTGGGTTGACGCCGTTGCCGAGGCTCTTGGACATCTTCCGGCCTTCGCCGTCTTGGATGACCGAGTGGATGAAGACGTCCTTGAATGGCAGCGGCCCGCGCCCCTTCCCCTCGCCGAGGAAGTACCGGTTGAACATCACCATGCGCGAGACCCACAGGGTGATGATCTCGCGCGCGGTGCAGAGGACGCTGGAGGGGTTGAAGGCCTCCAGCAGCCCCTGCATCTCCTTCGGGGGGTCGGGCCAGCCGAGCGTGGACATGGGCCACAAAGCGCTGGAGAACCAGGTGTCGAGGACGTCGGGGTCCTGCCGGAAGCCCGCGCCTTCAAGCGTGCGGATCGCCGCCGCATCATCGGGGGCCCGGACGCACACAAACGTACCGCCCTCGGTCACGACGGCGTGCGTTCCATCCCGGCACAGCCCCTGCGGCGCGGCCTCTGTCTCATGGTGCCACACCGGGATCCGGTGCCCCCACCACAGTTGCCGCGAGATGCACCAATCGCGGATGGTGTCGTGCCAGGATTCGTACGTCTTGGCGTAGCGCTCCGGAAAGAACCTCAACCCTCCATCAGTTGATGTCTGGATGCCGGGATGCCTTGATGCGCGTTGATCCTGCACCAGCGCCCGGTTCGCCGCCCCCGCCAGCCGGTCGTCCGTCACCCTCACATACCACTGGTCGCTCAGGTAGGGTTCGATGGCCGCGTGCGAGCGGTAGGAGTGGCCCACGCTGTGCCGGTAGGGCTTGCGGTCCGCAAGCAGCGGGTGGCCGCCGATCGAGCGTGCCTTGAACTCCTCGACGACCTTCTTCCGAGCCGCCTCGCGCGAGAGGCCAACGAACAGGTGCGCATCGCCAACATCCGTCCACCCGTGCTTGTCGGAGATGGACGCGTCGGGCGCCATCACGTTGATCTGCGCGAGGTTGTGGCGGCGGCCGATCTCGTAGTCGTTCGGGTCGTGCGCGGGCGTGACCTTCAGGAACCCCGTGGCGAACTGAGCCTTCGGGTCGCTCTTGGCGGATTCCGGGTCCTCCTGCATCGCCGCGGGGAGCACCACGTAATCGTCCTCGATGATCGGGATCACCCGCCCCACCAGGGGCAGCTCGCAGTGCAGCCCCTGCAGCGCTTTCGCGCGTGGGTCCTTGGGGTTGATCGCCACGGCGGTATCGCCGAGGTACGTTTCGGGGCGGGTCGTCGCCACGGTCACCCACGCCGGCTCGCTGTCGGGGTGCTGATCGGCGCCCGGGTATCCGCGCCGCTTAAGTTCGTCCCACGTCACCGGGATGACATTCTTCAACCCGCTGCCGTCGCGCCCGTGACACAGCGGGTACCGCAGGTAGTAGAAGCTCCCGTCGATCTCCTCCATCTCGACTTCGTCGTCGGCGAGCGCCGTCTGGGTGACCGGGTCCCAGTTCACCAGGCGCTTGCCCCGGTAGATGAGGCCGTCCTTGAACAGCCGGAAGAACGCTTCGCGCACCGCCCGCGCGCACACCGGGTCCATCGTGAACCGCTGGCGCTCCCAGTCGCACGAGCAGCCCATGGCCTTGAGCTGCTCGGTGATGATCGCCTCGTACTCGTCCTTGAACGCCTGGATCTTCGCGACAAACTCCTCGCGCGGGAAGTCCGTCCGCTTCCTCCCCGTCTCCTTCAGCACCCGCTTCTCCACCACCGTCTGCGTGGCGATGCCCGCGTGATCGGTGCCCGGCATCCACAGCGTCTCGTACCCCATCATCCGGTGCGCCCGCGCCTGCACGTCCTGCAGCGTGTTGTTCAGCGCGTGCCCGAGATGCAGCCGGTCGGTCACGTTCGGCGGGGGGATGAAGATCGCGTACGGCTTCTTCTCGCCCGAGAGGACCTTCGCCGGATCAGCGTGGAACGCACCGGTCGACTCCCACTTCGCACGCACGCGGGGCTCGTGCTCGGCGGGGACGTACTTGTTGGGCAGTTGAGGCACGTCGGGCTCCAAGGGCGCGGTCATCGCGGGGATCGCGGCGAACGCGGAGAGAGACGAGAAAAAGCGAAAAGCCGGGCACACCGAATCACGGCCAAGCGACAAGTTTACCCGCCGCGCGTAGCGTTCCCCACCCATGACCCCGCCCGACGCCCCCGCCGCCAGACGCCGGAAACTCTTGGCCCTCACCCCCCTGCTGCTGATCGTCGTCGGCTCGGCGTACGCGCTGTACCGGGCCGCGTCGTCGCCCGCGGTCATCGGCCTGGCCGCTCCCCGCAACCCCGAGCAGGGCCCGCCCCGCGACGAGCTGCTGGCCCGGGCGCGGCAGGCGCTCCGCAACAACAAGTTCGACCTCGCCGCCGCCGAACTGGCCAAGGGCGTCGAGCGGTTCCCCAACGACCAGCCGATCCGGCTGGCCTATGCCGAGGCTCTCATGAGCCTGGAGAAGTTCGCCGACGCGTACGAGCAGTACGACCACGCCGTGGCCCTGGGCTCGGACCGCGCGGAGTACCGCTTCGCCGCCGGGATGGCGGCCTCGAAGGCCGGGCTCGAAGACCACGCCGAGGCCCAGTGGATCAAGGCCCGCGAACTCGACAAGTCGAACCCGCAGTACCCGCTGTTCCTGGCCCAGTTGCAGCGGAAGAAAGGCCGCCCCGCCGACGCCCGCGCGAACCTCGTAATCGCCGCCACGCTCGACCCGAACCTCGCGGTCGCCTGGGGCTCGCTCGCGGCGATCGCGCTGGATGAGAACCATCTCGGGCCCGCGCTGCAGCACGCGGAGAAGGCCGTCCGGCTCGACCCCACGAACCCGTTGTGGCGGGTGCTGCAGTCGAAGGTGCTGCGCCGCGACAACCGCCCGCGCGAGGCTCTCGCGATCATGACCGCCCTGCCCGAGGTCGAGCAGACCGCGAACCCCGCGGTGATCGACGAACTGTCGGCGTGCCACGGCATGCTGGGCGACCCGCGTGCCGCCGCCGATGTTTACATCCGCGCCGCCGAAGCCGCGCCCGACAACGCCGACCACGCCTACCAGGCGGCGCTGTGGCTGCAGCGGGCGGGCGATCCCGAGCGCGCCCGTGCGTACGCGAGGCGTGCGGGCATGCTGGGCAAGGACGAGGCCCGCAGGCTCGCCGCCACCCTCGACGCCGAGCCTTCTCCTTAAGCGACCCATGACCACCGCGGGATGGTTGGTCGTGGCGCTGGGCCCCATGGCAACCCTCGCCGTGACCGTCATGGTTGCGCTGAAGCGACCGGGGTTCAGCCGTGTCGACCACCCGTGGCACGGGGGCAACAGTTCCTACGCCATCTCGTTCCTGGCGGCGGTCATCGCGCTCCTCGGCGCGGCGCACGGCTTCGCCGGTCCGCCCATGTGGACCGGGCTGGGGTGCTTCTTCTGGCTCATGGGCGTTTCGCTCTGGCGCCACTTCCAGATCGTGCGATACCGACGCCGACCCCCGCCCTGACCGCGCCCGGACGCGAGGACCGCCTCGCGGATCAGTCCTCGTCCGCCTCGTCCACGTCCTGCATCTCGACCTGCGGCTCCCCGAACAGCGCGGAGCCCACGCGGACAAGGTTCGCCCCGCACTCCACCGCCACCTCGAAGTCGTTGCTCATCCCCATCGAGAGGATGTTGAAGTGCCCGGCGTGCTTGCCGCCGCCGCCCCCCGCGCCGCGGCGCTTCAGGTCCTCGAAGATTTCCCGGCACCGCTGGAACACGGGGCGCGAGTCCTCCGGGTTCTCCGAGTACGGCGCCATGCACATCAGCCCGCGCACCCGCAGGTGGATCATGGAATCGATCTGGTCGCACAGGTGCGCCGCCGCGGGGATCGCGCAGCCGAACTTCTGGCTCTCGCCCGAGCAGTTGATCTGGACCAGCACGTCCACCACCCGGTCGCGCTTGTAGGCGGCGGCCTGGATCTCCTCGATCAGCCGCAGCGAGTCCACGCTGTGGATCAGCCGCACGACGTCCACCGCCTTCTTCACCTTGTTCCGCTGCAGGTGCCCGATGAGGTGCCACCGCACCAGACCGCTCAAGGGCCCCGGGGCGTCCGGGGGCGTCGGGCCGCTGCCCGGCTGGTGGCGCGCCGAACGCACCTGGGAAAACTCGAACAGACCCTGACCGGCCGCGCCGCCCGAACCGCCACCGCCCGTGACAAAGCCCGCCCGCGCCGCCGCGCTCACCCCCGGCATCGTGCGGCGCCGATCGAGCAGTTCCTCCACCTGCGCCGCGCGCTGCACCAACTGCTGCACGCGGCTCTCCCCCAGGTCGGGGTGCCCCAGTTCAACAAGCTCGCGGACCTGCTGCATGTCCGCGTACTTCGTCACCGCGACCAGCAGCACGTCCGAGGGCTTTCGCCCGGACTTGGCCGCGGCGTGCCCCAGGCGGTCCTTCACCTGTGCGTAACGGCTCTCCAGCGTCTCGACGGTCGGCATCCCGCTCCTCTACACTCTGACCCTCGATCGCCCGCGCGGCACCGACCTCCTGTCGGCGTCAAACCGGGCCCGCAGCATCATACGCCCCCCGCGCCACGCCGCGCCGGACCATCCCCGCACCCCAGCCCCACTTTTCACCTCATGAAGAACGACCACCTCACGCCCCGCCCGCAGCCCATCACCGCCGGTGAACCCGCGCCCGATTTCACGCTCCTCGATCAGGACCGCAAGGAGTGGAAACTCTCCGAAGCGGCCAAGACCTCCGACGTCGTCCTGTGCTTCTACCCGCTCGACTTTTCCCCGGTCTGCTCGACCGAGATGAAGTGCGTTACGGACGAGATGGACAGGTTCGCGAGCAAAGGCGCCAAGATCGTCGGCATCTCCTGCGACTCGTTCTTCACCCACAAGGCCTGGGCCGACAGCCTCGGCCTCAGGCAGACCCTCCTCGCCGACATGCACCGCCAGGTCTGCAAGGCCTACGGCCTGTTCTTCCCCGACCTCAACTGCGCCAGCCGGGGCACCGTCGTCGTGGGAAAGTCCGCCGACGGGAAACCCAGGGTCAAGTGGGCACAGGCCCGCGAGATCAAGGACGCCATGAAGAACGACGACGTGCTGGCGGCGATTTCCTGAGGGAGAAGGCACTCGGCACGCGGCATTAGGCATTAGGCACGAGACATCAGGCGAATGATGCCGCGTTCGGTGCTCCCTGCTCTGTGACTTCTCGTTTTGGCGCCCGGTCCCTGATCCGTGGTGACCCAAGCCCCCCCGAATGAACCTCCTCCGCACCGACCACGCCGTCTCGATCGTTCTGCCGGCTTCGTCGGGCGGCGGCCTGCTGCCCATCCGCCAGATCATCGGCATCGGGCGCAACTACGCCGAGCACGCCAAGGAGCAGGGCGCCGCCGTGCCGGACCGACCGATGGTCTTCACCAAGAGCCCCGCCTCGCTGGCGCTGTCGGGCGATCCGATCATTATCCCCAAGGTGTGCCAGGATCAGGAGCAGGTCGACTACGAGGGCGAACTCGGCTTCGTCATCGCCCACCCCACCCGCGACGCCACCGAGGCCGACGCCCGCAACCCCGCCAGCGGCATCATCCTCGGCTACTGCGTCGCCAACGACGTCTCCGCGCGCTGGTGGCAGAAGCACGGCTCCGGCGGGCAGTTCTACCGCGGCAAGAGCTTCGACACCTTCTGCCCCATCGGCCCGCGCGTGACGCCCGCTTCCGAAGTCCCGGACCCGATGAACCTCAGACTCCGGACCACCCTCAACGGCCAGACCGTCCAGGACGCCCGCACGGGCGAGATGATCTTCTCCGTCTTCGGCCTCGTCGCCGATCTCTCCCGCGGCGCCACGCTCCTGCCGGGGACGCTCATCCTCACCGGCACGCCCAGCGGCGTCGGCATGGGTCGCAATCCGCCGCGCTACCTCCGCCACGGCGACCGCGTCCGGGTCGAGATCGAGGCCCTGGGCGCCATCGAGAACCCGGTCGTCAACGCGTAAATCTGGGTGTTCCTCCGGGAACACCCCAGTTCCGAGAACCTCACGACGCGCCCCCGTCGTGGAGGGTCCATCGGCTGGTCCGATTCCGCCAGAGGGCCCGTCAAACCTGTGTGAATCCACCGGCGTACGAACCGACGAGGCTTGTTTTCCCGCCCCGCCGCACTATGGTGAATCCATCGTGGAGCAGACGCCCGCGGCCCGTCGAATCACCCCGATCCGCAGGGGTTTCGGCTGCCGTGCGTCACCTGGCCTAGGCCGTGTCAGTTGTTCAGTGAGAGGTCGAGTCGAGCGTGAAGACCCGTGTGTTCATCCCCGCCACGGCGGCGCTGCTGCCGCTGACCGCTCCCGAAGCCGGCGCTGCCCTGTTGGCCGACCAAAGCGCGAACGAACCCTCGGCCCTTGCGTGGATGGTCGCCGCCCCCGCGCCGCCGGCGCGGAACGACAGCCGGGAGTTCCCTCTCTCCTCCGATGCCGTCGCCCGACGAACGGCCCCGCTCATCCCGTCCCTGGCCGGCCCGGTCACCGGCGGGTCGTGGCTACCCGTTGAGGGCCTGCCCGCCCGCCAGGACTTCGGGGCGTCCCCTGGCGTCCCGTCCGCACCCGCCCGCGCCTGGACCGCGCCGCCCGCCGGTCTGACCAGCATCATGACCCGTGCCGTTGAGCGTCAGGAGTTCGAGGATGTCGGGGTCCTGTTCCCCAACGACCGCCTCCTCGGCGCCTCCGGCCTGGCCCGGTTCATCCCCTGCCCTGGGGCCGCCGGCGCGATGTCGGGTGCGTCGTGTGTCGCCTTGCGCCGCCGCCGCGCCCGGGGCTGACCGCCGATCCGGCTGCAGCATGCCCTTCGGCGCGCCAACCATCCGGCATGACGCCGACTGTCCTCACGCTCACGCTCGCCGGACTCGCGAACGCCGCCCTGGCGCAGGAGACCCCTCCCGCTCCGAAGGGCATGGTCGAGGTCTTCCGTTCCGTGCGCGTGGACCGCGGCGCGCGAGCCGTCGAGTTCGACGCCGAGGTCATCGCGGACCTGAGTGACCCCCGGAAGAAGCTGTTTTTGGAGGTGCTCGCCTGCCCGCGTGACACAAAGGAGCACGAATCGCTGGTCATGACGCTCGTCAAGCCCTCGCAGGTCCACGCGGCGCTGCTGCTCGCGGGCCTCACGCCCGGCCGCCCGGTCACGTGGCCCCAGGGCGAGCCCGGGTCCAAGGCACCCCCCCCGACGCCCGCGGAAGGCGACCCCGTGAACGTCACCTTCAACTGGACCGACCCCGCGACCAACCAGCCCCGCAGCGCCCCGCCCCTCGAATGGGTCGTGAACGCCAAGACCGGCGAGCGCGCCTCGGACCTCGGCAACGGCTTCGTGTTCGCGGGTTCGCTGATGGTCAAGCGCCGGGGCCCGGGGCCCGGACAACCCGAGGCACTCCCCCCCGAGCGCTACGACGCCGACAGCGCCGGCACCTTGGTCGGCCTCGCCAGCTTCGGCAGCGAAACCATCGCCTGGACCCGACCCTTCAGCCCCGAGGCGAGCCTCGCCGAGCCGGTCTGGATCGCCGACCGCGAGCGCGTGCCGCCGCTGGGAACCAAAGTCGTCGTCCGCCTCGCGGCGGACCAGCAAGGCGGCAAGTAGAGCCGGCAGTCGGGAGTCGGGATCGGGGGGCGGGATCCGGGGGGCGGGAACTGGAGACCAGCCCCTAAAGTTGACACGGGGCGTCGCGCCCGTTCCCTGATGTCCGATTCGCGCTGGGCCGTGTGTGCCTTGCCGCGCTGCCGATCCGCTGCCTGCCCACGCCCCCATGCCCACCCTCCGCGTCAACGAGGTCTTCTACTCGATCCAGGGAGAGTCCACCCGCGCGGGCAGGCCGTGCGTCTTTATCCGCCTGGCCGGCTGCCACCTGCGCTGCGTGTACTGCGACACCGAGTACGCCTTCCACGAGGGCGCCCCGCGTGAGATCGATGATCTCATCGCCGAGGCCCTCTCCCACCCCACCAACCTCGTCGAGATCACCGGCGGCGAACCCCTCCTCCAGCCCCGGGTCTTTGACCTCATGCGCCGCCTCTGCGACGCGGGAAAGACCGTCCTGGTCGAGACCAGCGGCGCCTGCAACATCGACGGCACCGACCAGAACCCCTGCGATCCCCGCGTCGTCCGCGTCATGGACCTCAAGACCCCCGCCAGCGGCGAATCGCACCGCACCGACTGGGCCAACCTCGACCGCCTCCGCCCGCACGACGAAGTGAAGTTCGTCATCTGCGACCGCAACGATTACGAGTGGGCCCGCGACATCGTGCGGACGCACGGCCTGCCCTCGAAGGTCCGCGCCGTCCTGTTCAGCGCCGTCTTCGAACAGCCCAAGGGCCTCGAAATCCTCGGCCAACGCGCCCTCCCGATGCGTGATCTTGCCAGGTGGATCCTCGACGACGGCCTCGACGTCGTCATGCAGACCCAGCTCCACAAGTTCATCTGGGAGCCGCAGACCAGAGGTGTGTGATCCACTCAGAACCCTCAGCGTGAGGGAGGCGGGGGGAGTGGGGAGTGGGGAGTGGGGAGTGGGGCATGGGGAGTGGGGAGTGGGGAGTAAGGAATAGGGAGGGGGCAAGGTAGTCGGGCCATGACGCGCCCACGCGTTACGTGGCAACGATCCGGTGTGGACGAGCCATCCCACGCCGAAACGAGCCCGATCGAGCGCGATTCGGGTTGACGCGTCCCTACAGTTCCCTTCACCCACAACGCACTTCGCGATTTCATCGCCACTTCGCCCCATGCACATCCGCCTCGTCAAATCCTTCGACTTCGAGGCCGCCCACTGGCTCCCCTCGTTCCCCGAGGGCCACAAGTGCCGACGCCTCCACGGCCACTCGTTCCGCGTCGATGTCGTGGTTGAGGGCGAGATCGCGCCCGACAAGGGCTACCTGATGGACTACGGCGACATCAAGGCCGCCGTCGAACCCATCCGCCAGCGTCTCGACCACTACTGCTTGAACGAGATCACGGGCCTCGAGAACCCCACCAGCGAGATGATCGCGGTCTACATCTGGAACGCGCTGAAACCCGCGTTGGCGTCGCTCTCAGAGATCGTGGTCCACGAGACGTGCACAAGCCGGTGCCACTACCGCGGCGCGTGAGTCGCGGGCCGCCACGCCCGATCGGGTTCCTCCCACGGCGGCACGCCGACGCTCGGCGCCGCCCACGGCGGCGCCTCATCCCCCCACCGCTCCACGCCGTCCGAAACGCGCCCGAGCACCAGTTCCGCCAGCCGCGGCGCCAGCGCGAGTTTCGTCGGCCACGCCGAGATCACCTTGCCCTCGACCAGGATGGTCGCGTCGTCGGGCCGCACCAGGGTGGAGCGCGAAAGCCGGAACTCGGCCCGGTCCGCCCGGTACGCCGACCACTCGCAACCCGCGAAGTCGACGCCCGGGAGGCACGCCGACAGTTCGCGTGCCGCCGACGCAACCAGCGCCGCCTCGTCCGCGCGGACGCCCTCCTCGGCGAGCCGCCCCCCGACCTGCCACACCACTGTTCCCGCCGCATCGCGCGCCGACGTCACGGTGACCCGTGTCTCCGCGCCGTCGACGCAGTGGCCGTTGAGTTCGGTGAGCCCGCCACCGCGCACCAGCGCCTGGTGCAAGGGCCGAATCTGCGTCCGCCCCGGCGGCAGCCCCAGCGCCTCGCGCAAGCCGGTGTTCCCAACGCCCGCCGAGAGCACCGCCCACCGGGCCCGGATCACCGGCGAATCCACCCGCTCCGCGTCGAGCACCGCCCGCACCGTCCCGCCGCGATCGACGCCCACCCGCGGCCGCGGCGTGTGCAGCACCCGCCTCGCGTTCCGCGCCGCCAGCACCTCCAGCACCGACGCCACGTCGATCACCTGCTCCTCAAGCCGCGCCACGATCCCGGGCACCCCCCGCAGCGCCGCCGGTCGCTCGTCCGCCGGCACATCCGTCGGCGTCACCCGCAGGCCCACCCGTGCCCCGATCATCGCCGCACGCGAGGCAAGCGAATCCGTCCGCCAGAGGTGGCAACACGGTGCCCGCAGGCGCGCCCCGGAAAGGTCCGGCTCCGCCTCCCCCGCCAGGCACCGCCGCCACAGCCCCGGCATCTCGCGGACCGCCTGCGCCGAGGCGTTCAGCAGCCCGGAGAGCGTGTACTTCAGACCGCCGTGGATGATCCCCTGCGACCAGAGCGACTGTCCGGTGCCCAGCGCCCGCTTCTCAAGCAGCACGGCGTTCAGCCCGGCACGCCGGCACTCATCCAGAATCCACAGCCCCGCGATCCCGCCGCCAAGGATCACCGCATCAACCCGAATGTCCGCGGCGGCGCTCACAGCCCGAGCATACGCGACAGCCGCTGAGCGCTCCTTCGGGGAGTCCCCGGCCCTCAGCCGGTGAAGCGCTCGGCCCTCCTTGCGAGGCGGGAACTCAGACTGTGCTTGCCGCGTCGGGGCGCCGCCGGCACAATCCCCGCATGACCACCGCCCTCACGCCGGAGCACCGCTCGCTGCTCGAGGCCGCCTATCAGCAGGCGCTGAAGAGCCTGCGCGAAGGCGGGATCCCGATCGGCTCGGCCCTGGGCCTCCCCGACGGCACCGTGCTCGCCGTCGGCCACAACCTCCGCGTCCAAACCGGCGACACCACCGCCCACGCGGAGGTCGTCTGCGTGCGCAACGCCGGAAGACGCCGCGACTGGAACCGGCTCGTCCTGGCCTCCACCCTGAGCCCGTGCATCATGTGCACGGGCACCGCCCTGCTGCACCGCATCGGCGCCGTCGTCATCGGCGAGAACACCACGTTCCGAGGCGCCGAAGACCTGTTCGCCCAGCACGCCGTCCCGCTCACCAACGCCCAGGACCCGCGGTGCATCGACCTGATGCGTCGGTTCATCCGCGACCACCCCGACCTGTGGAACGAAGACATCGGGGAACAGGCGTGACCCGCACCGAGCACCCACGAATCGAGGAACCGCGGCCCGAGCCCCACGGCCCCCGCCCCGGAGCGTCGATGCCTCATGCCGTCGTGCTTCCCGAAACTATCTCCCGTGGCGTCCCGTCCTCCCCCACCGCCACCATCACCACCTCGCCGCTGGTCACCTCGATCTCCGAGTTCAGCCTCGGGCGGAACGCCTTCACAACCACCCGCACCCGGATGCTGGTGCGACCGATCCGCATCGTGTCGGCCCAGAGGCTCAGCACGTCGCCCACCTCGACGGGCCGGTGGAACTCGACCTTCTCGAACGCCACCGTCACGTACCGCAGCGCCGCCTGCCGCAGAGCCTCGATCCAGGCCGCCTGATCGATCAGCGACAGAATGACCCCGCCGAACACCGTCCCCTGCGGGTTCGTGTCCTGCGGCATCATCACAACCTTGATCGCGGGCGTCGTTGAGGTGGGTTTCATGGTGGCACCGCGCGGAGCGTACGCGAGCCCACGCCGCCCCGGTAGCATCCCGCCAGAGGGCCCATGGATTCACTGCTCGTCATCATCCGCCACGGCAAGGCCGACCCCACCTCCCCCACCGGCCTCGACGACCACCGCCCGCTGCTTCCCAAGGGTCACCGCCAGGCGGCGTTCCTCGCCCGGGTCCTTCCCGCCGTCATCCGACCGCCCGTCACCATCATCAGCAGCCCCATCGTCCGTGCCCGAGAGACCGCCGCGACCATCGCCGCGGCACTGCGTCTGCCGCTTCACTTTGATGACCGCCTCTCCACCGGCCGGTCGCCGCGCGACGCCATCGACACCATCGACGACGCCTTTCTCCAACCGGCGCCGCACGCCCCAAGCACGGTCGTCATCGTGGGGCACAACCCTCATTTCGAGTCCCTGTGCCGCGAACTGCTCGCCGAGGACGCCACGACCTGGGATTCGTTCAGCGGCGAACTCAAGACCGGGGCCGCCGTGGTGTGCGAGCTGGCCACCCCCTGCAAGCGGAGAGCCGCGAAGTGTGTGGCCCACCTTCGCCTCCGCGACGAAGATGCGACGGAATAGTCCGAAAAATACCGAATCTGTGCTGATCTTCGCCTATTTTCGCGGGCACCCGCACGGCGCTTGCGAGCTGTCCCATGAATGAATATTCTGGACAGGTCAGCCCCGCCGCGTGCCCGCTGATTGTTCACGCCCTCCAATCGCCCCACCGGAGCAGCCTCATGAAGATCGGCCTCGTTGTCGTCGCCGGGTCCGCCGTCGCCTGCCTCGTCGCCGCCGCGCCCACCTGCACCGCCGCCCCCGAAACCTCGCTCGTCAGCGTCACCTCCACCGGGCTCCAGGCCAACTTCCCCAGCACCTCCCCCGCCGTGGTGAGCGAAGACGGCCGCTTCGTCGCCTTCGAGTCGTACGCCTCCAACCTCGTCCCGGGCGACACGAACAACCGCGGCGACATTTTCCTCCGCGACCGGCTCCTCGGCACCACCGTCCGCCTGAGCGTCGCTCCGGGCGGAGCCGAGGCCGACGGCGAGTCGTTCGCCCCGTCCATCTCCGCCGACGGGCGGTACATCGCCTTCGCCTCGCTCGCCACCAACCTCACGACCCTTGACCTCAACGGGAAGATGGACGTCTTTCTGTTCGACCGCGACACCGGCGTCCTCGCCTGCGTCAGCAAGTCCGCCGCCGGCTCGGTCGGCAACAACGCGTCCACCAAGCCCGTCCTCAGCGCGGACGGCCGGTGGGTCTTCTTCGAGACCCTCGCCTCCAACCTCGTCGGCGGGGATTTCAACAACGCCCTCGACGTGTACCGCGCCTCCACCGCCAGCCCCGCCACCACCCTCGAACTCGTCAGCCGCGACAGCGCCGGCAACCCCGGCGGCGCCGGCAGCGGCAGCATCAGCGTTAGCCGCGACGGCCGCTTCCTCGCCTTCGATTCCGACGCCCTCAACCTCGACATCCCCGACCTCAACAACCGCCGCGACTGCTTCGTACGCGACCTGCACACCGGCGTCACCACCCGCGTCAGCAAGCGCGCCGACGGCGTCCCCGCCGCCGACGCCTCCTACACCCCCGCCATCAGCGACGACGGACGCTGGGCCGCTTTCCAGAGTTTCGCGAGTAACCTCGTCCCCGGCGATACCAACCTCTCCGCCGACATCTTCGTCAAGGACCTCGTCACCGGCGCGCTCACCCGCGTGAACCTGGGGCCCGCCCTCGAACAGGCGAACTTCGGGTCGTTCAACCCGCGGGTTTCCGCCGACGGGCGGTTTGTCGTCTACGCCTCCGACGCCACCAACCTTGTCCCCTCCGACACCAACGCCCGCACCGACGTGTTCGTGTTCGACCGCCAGAGCGGGCTCACCCGGCGTGTCAGCGTCTCCACCGAGGGCGCCCAGGGCAACAACACCGCCCGCATGCCCGGCATCTCGCCCGATGCACGCCACATCGTCTTCGAGGCCTCCAGCGACAACCTCGTGCCCGGCGACACCAACACCTTCGGCGACATCTTCCACCGCGCCCATCCGCTCTGCGCCGCCGACATCACCGGCGACGCCGCCGTCAACACCACCGATCTCGCCGCCATGCTCGGCGCCTTCGGCGTGGCCGTCAGCCCGGGCCGCTTCGGCGATTTCAACGCCGACGGCGTCGTCAACGTCGCGGACCTCACCGTCCTGCTCGCCGACTTCGGCTGCGCTCAGTAGCGATCGCCCCCTTTCCCCCTCCTCCCTTCCTCCGCGCTTACCCGCGGATCGGGCGCGAGAGTTCCACCAGCAGCGTGTCGTCCTGGATCGGCCCGAAGCGGTGCTCGTCGACCGCCCGGATGAGCGGGTCGAGCGCCGACCCGTTGGCACCGGCGGCGTTCCCGCTCGAGGCGAACCCGTGCCGCGAGAGCGCCGCCACGATGCTCCGCATCCCCGCGACCCCCAGCATCCGCCCCTGCGCGTTGCGGGCTTCGATGGCGCCGTCGGTGTACGCGATGACCGAGTCGCCCTGGCCGAACCGCGTCGTCTGCTGGTTGGCGTCGAAGTCGTCGCCCTTGCACGCCCCCAGCACCATCGTGGTCGAGTCGAGCTGGTCCACCGTCCCGTCGGCGCCGCGGAGAAACGCCGGTGGATGGCCCGCGCTCGCCCACGTCAGTTCGTTCCGCTTGGGGTCCACCCGCATGCACAAAGCGGTCGCGTACACCGAGTGGTTCGCGAGGGTGTGGTGGAGGTACTTGTTCAGGCCCTTGAGCAGGTCCGCCGGCGTCGCGTCGGGGCGCTCGCCCAACTGCCGGTCGATCTCACCGTGCAAGCGGTTGACCGTCAGCGCCGCCGAGATGCCGTGCCCCGTCACGTCCACGATGACCACGTGGGTGTACTCGCTGCCCGCCGGCACGCCCTCGGCCGCGCCGATCCGCCTGGCGTAGAGGTAATCGCCCCCGATCTGACGCATCGGCTCGTACCGGTAGTCCAGCGCCACCCCGCCCGCCTCGAACGGCCCGGGGAACAGCGATTCATGGATCCGCCGCGCGTCGATCAACTCCCGCTTGATCTCCGAGTAACGCCCCTTCAACACGTTCAGGGTGAACGTGTCGTGGATCTTGCTCCCGCGGTACCAGCAGATCGCCGCCCCCGGCGCCGCCACCAGCGGCGAGAGCGCCATCGCGATCGGGATGCCCACCGGGCTCCCCCGGATGTAGAACAGCAGGATCACCGCGTTGAGAACCAGCAGCGGGATGATCGGCTTCATCGATTCCCGCGGCGTCCAGGGCAGGAAGCAGCACGCCAGAAAGTGTGTCAGAAAAACCGACCACAGCCCGCTCGCGGTCACCAGCGCGGCGCCGGTGGCGGCCCGCATCGGCTGCGCCGACCGAACCTTCTCGCCCGCCCCGCCCGCGGCACCCGACGCGGCTTGGTCGTCAGAACTCGCTGGATCGAGCGCCCGTTCCGGCGGCGCACCTTCGCCCGAGTCGTCCGCGGGCCCCGACACGCCCTCGGGCTCGGGGCCCG
>CAZDYM010000004.1:0-26827 GCA_964509325.1 uncultured Phycisphaeraceae bacterium | reverse complement strand
AACAGCGAACTCCCGCCCCCGCCGCCGCCGCCGCCGCCACCCCCGCCCGCGGACCCGCCCTGCGACAGCACGCTGTTGAGGTCCAGTTCCGGCACCTCGGTGTAATCCGGCAGTTCGAACAGCAGGTCGCGGATGTCGTAGATCACCAGAGTCGCGTGCTTGTTCAACGACGACTTCAGCCCGATCTGCACCGCGCCGGTCGAATCGAACTGCCACGTCGCGTCCCCGGCGTTCTGCCCGCAACGGTCCAGCACCTTCTCCAGCAGCCGCAGCGCCGACTGGTCCCGCACGCTCAGGGTGATCTGCTGCTCGGGGTTCAGGCCCTCTGCCCGATCATCCGTCCAGATCGGCTCCAGTTCCGCTCCCGTCAGGTCGCGCAGGAACGTCACAATGTCCGCGAGCTTCTGCCCCGAGAGTTCGATCGTGATCGGCTTTTGGAGACGACGGTAGTTTTCGGCCCGGACCGACGTCGCCGTGCCCCGGAATGAGCCGGGTTCGGCGGCGGCGACCTTCGGCCCCGCCGTGATCCCGGCCCAACCAAGCCCAGCCGCCAGCATCGCGGCGGCAATGGTGTGTCCTCGGCGGAGTTGGGGCGGTCGGCGCATGGTGTCCGTCTCCAAGATCTCAGAACACTGAACGGGGAATGGTAGGGGCCAGGCGGTCGGGGCAGGACCGGCACCCCTTCGACGCCGTTTTCACGCCCGGGTTCCAGTCACTCGGGCGGCCGCTGTGCATGCCGCTCGGCACGCCGAAATCACGGGCACGGGGTGCCGAAGCGTCCGAGAAGCGTGATGAGGTCGGCGGTGTCGACGGCGCCGTCGCCGTTGAAATCGCCGATCCCGGGGCCCTGTCCGAACCGCCCGAGGAATCGGATCAGGTCCGAGGTGTTGACCTGCGCGTCCCCCGTCAGGTCGCCCACGCACGGGGGCGGGATGGTGGAAAGACCCCGGACGGGTCCGGCGCCGATCACGCCGAGATCGGTGATCGTGATGGGCGCGCCGCCGTCGGTCGTGGTGACGCGGTACAGACGGCCGTTCGCGGGCAGGGCCGCGTAGAACGCGTCGTCGGTCCGGTCGTAGGCAAGCTCGCCCAGTTGGAGCCCCTGCAGGGACCCCAGCGGCGTGGTCCCGCAGCCGTCGAGCGAGGCGGCCGTGAACTGCCCCGCCCCGTTGGGGTCCGTCGTGTAGAGGATCGCGCGCCGGCTGTCGTACGCCGTGTAGTCGTTATCGAGCCCGTTGCTGCAGATCGCCTCGGCGACCCCCGCGGGCGTCAGCGTGAAGAACTGCGGCGAGAACGTGCCCGGGCCGCGCGACATCACCAGCGACCGCTGCGCCTCGACGTATTCCAGGCTCTCGGGGTAGTTCGCGTCCGGCGCGGTCGATCCCATGTTCGCCACGAACTGCCCCGTGCCGGTGGCGGGGTCCACCGCGAACAGGTTCACGTCGCTGTTGCCCGCCGCCTGCTGCGTGTAGTGGAACCCGAAGAAGCGCCCCTCGGTTCGGTGGTAGGCGAGGTAGTTCACGCCGAAGTTTCCCGCTGGGGGCAGGCCGTGGGCCCCGATGACCACGACCGTGCCCGGGCTCGCTGAGTCGAAGCGAACCAGGTGCGACGGCGTGAGGGCGTACAGCGTGGCACCGCACGCATCGTGCGTCGGGCACGCCCCCGCGGCGGCGGCGAGAACGGAACGGGTCAACGCGCGGTGAGTCATGGCGACGCCTCTCGAAGAAGCCGGGGCAACGGGGGCTCGGAACCGTCTGATTCTCCACGAGGCCGCGGAGCAAGCAAGAAGAAAAAGCATCGAAACTCACCGAAAGGTGCGTCGGCGCCCGGGACTCACCGGTGCGCGGACCGCCCCGCCGCCCCGAGTTCAATCCGCCGGCCTCTCGAACTCCTCCAGCCCGGGGATGCTCCGGAACGCGATTCGCGAGGGAGCGGCGTGCTTGGCCTGCTGCATCGAACCCAGGTACACCGTGCTGGGGCCGTACTTGCTGTTCAGTTTGTCCATCACGTCCGACAGTTCGCCCGCTCGCCGCTCGCGCTCGAACAAAGGCAGCGTCCGGCTCCGTTCCGCCACAAGACTGTGCAGCGTGACGCCGACGGTGCGGGTGCTCACGGCGGAAAGTTCCCGTGGGCGCGACGCCCACAGCCGGGCGAACGCTTCGACCAGACCCGGCGTATCGCGCCGGTCCCCGAGCCGGGCCGTGCGGCCCCAGCGGGACCGGTCGGTGTGCCGTGTCCACACCGTCAGTTCGCCCGCCGCGTAGCCCAGCGCCCGCGCCCGAGCCGCGGCCTTCTGCAGCAGCCGCAGCGCCACCGCCCGCGTCGCGTCCGGCCCGCGCTTCTCGGGGGCCAGCACGTGCTGGTGCCCGATGCTTCGCCTGGGCGTGCCGGCCTCCTCGTGCGACTCCTCCCCGCGCAGCCACGCGTGCCACGCCGCCCCGACCACGCTCTTCCACAGCGAGACCATCTCCGAGCGTGACTTGGCGCACAACTGTTCGACGCTGGTCACGCCCGCGGCGTTCAGCCGCGCGAGCATGCGCGGGCCGATCCCCGCGAAATCATCCAGCCGCAGAGGATAAAGCGCGTGGGGCAGGTCCGCGTCGGTCAGCACCACCAGCCCGTCGGGCTTCATCATGTCCGACGCCGTCTTGGCGAGCATCCGGTTGGGCGCGACACCGATGGAGCAACGCATCGTCTCGCCGACGCGCGAGGCGATGGACGCCTTGACCCTGAGGGCGATCCGGCGGGCCGCCTCGGGCTCACGCTCGCTCGGCGCCAGCCGGCATGACATTTCGTCGATCGAATGCACCGCGCCGACGGGGATGACCGCGTCGACGGCCTCGATCAGTTGATGGTGGACCCGCACATACTCGCCGGTGCGCGACCGCACCAGCGCCAGACCGGGGCACAGCCGCTTGGCCTCGCCGACACGCGTGCCGGTCTTGACGCCGAACGCCTTGGCTTCGTAACTCGCGGCGATCACGCTGGTCGAATCGGTGTCCAGCGGGACCACCGCGACCGGACGCCCGCGCAGTTCAGGGCGCAGATGCTGCTCGACGGAAGCGAAGTAGGCATTGAAATCGATGAACAGCGTGGTGAGGGGCATTGCGTGGATACCCTTACAGACCACGAACTATAGGCCGCCTCGCAAACATCACGTGGCCGGCATGGAGCGGCGTCCCACGCGAGCACGCTCCGGCTCCGACGGGTCGGCGCGGGCCACGCCTCGACGGTCTCGGGGCCGATCAGCGCCGCGGGAACTCAGTACGCCGCGCACGCCATCACGGCCTCAGCGATCCGCTCCGCGTTGGGCAGGTACTCCAGTTCCAGCTTGTAGTACGGCATCACCGTGTCGAACCCGCACACGCGCTGCACCGGCGCCTTGAGGTGCAGGAAGCAGTGCTCCTGCACCACCGTGGCGATCTCCGAGGCCATGCCGCAGGTCTTGGGGGCTTCCTGAACGACCACGCAGCGGCCCGTCTTCTGCACGCTCTCGATGATCATGTCCTGATCGAACGGGTAGATGGTGCGGAGGTCGATGAGCTCGACGGAAATGTCCTCGGGGAGTTTGTCCATCGCCTCGATGCACTGCAGCACGCTGGCGCCCCAGGAGACGATGGTGAGGTCGGTGCCGCTCTCGACCAGCTTGGCCTTGCCGATCGGCACCGTGTACTCCTCTTCCGGGACCTCTTCGCGGAAGGCTCGGTAGATCCGCTTGGGCTCGAAGAACACCACCGGATCAGGATCACGGATCGCGGAGATCAAGAGCCCCTTCGCGTCGTAGGGCGACGCGGGCATCACGACCTTCAGCCCCGGCGTGTGGGCGTAGATCGCCTCGGGCGAATCCGAGTGCAGTTCCGGGGCGTGGATGCCGCCGCCCACGGGCACGCGGACGGTCAGCGGGATGGTCACCGCGCCGCGCGAGCGGGTGCGGTACCGCGCGGCGTGGTTGGTGAGCTGGTCGTACGCCGGCCCGAGGAACCCTTCGAACTGGATCTCGGGGATGGGGCGGAGCCCGGCCATGGCGAGGCCGATCGCGCTGCCCATGATGCCGGACTCGGCGAGGGGCGAATCGACGACGCGATCCGCACCGAATCTGGCCTGGAGCCCTTCAGTCACGCGGAACACGCCGCCGTTCTTGCCGACGTCCTCACCGAGGATGATGACGCGCTTGTCCGCCTCCATTTCCTGGGCGAGGGCGAGGTTGATGGCTTGGACGAGGGTGAGTTGGGGCATGGTTCTCAGAAGGAAGGGTCGAAGGATTGAAGTGCCAGGATCGACAGACCGGAGCGTGTCCTAGCGCCTGAGCGTTTCCGTCACCGGGTACTCGTTGAGCGACGCCGTCCGCATGCTTTCGCGCTGCCGCACGAGTTCCGCCGGCAGCTGGGCGTACGAGTAGTCGAAGATATCCGCGGTCGCGGGCGCCGCGATGCCCTCGGCACGCTTCACCACCGCGTCCACGATCTCCTTCGCCCTGGCCTCCATCTCGGCCTGCTTCTTGTCGTTCCAAAGTTTCCTGGACTCGAGGTACTTCCGCGTGCGGATGAGCGGGTCCTTCTTGGCCCATTGGTCCACCAGGGCCTGGTCGCGGTACCGCCGCGCGTCGTCGGCGGTGGTGTGGTCGCCCAGGCGGTAGGTGATCGCCTCGATGAACACCGGCTGGTTCTCCTCCACGGCGGTCTTGAGCGCGTCGCGCACCGTCTTGTACGACGCGAAGATGTCGTTGCCGTCGATCTGGTACGACGGCATGCCGTACGCCAGCCCTTTCTGCGCGATGGTCTCCGACCCCGTCTGGATCTCACGCGGCACGGAGATCGCCCAGAAGTTGTTCTGGCAGAAGAAGACCACCGGCAACTTCAGCGCCGACGCGAAGTTCA
Organism: uncultured Phycisphaeraceae bacterium; assembly: GCA_964509325.1. Lineage (GTDB taxonomy): Bacteria > Planctomycetota > Phycisphaerae > Phycisphaerales > UBA1924 > JAFLCM01. Next base: position 21,950 of record CAZDYM010000004.1, on the reverse strand, counting down.
TCGCCTCGTGGACGTCGCCTTCGCTGGTGGCCCCGTCGCCGAAGAACGTCACCGCCGCCGCCCCGGTCTTCTGGTACTTCTGCGCCCACGCGATCCCCGCGGCGTGCAGCGGCTGGGTGCCGATCGGGATGGCGATCGGCAGGATGTTGACCCCGGGGGGAATCTGGTTGCCGCGCTCGTCGCCCATCCAGTGCAGCAGGATGTGCTCCATGGGCATGCCGTTGAGGAACAGCGCGAGGTTCTCGCGGTAGCAGGGGCAGATCCAGTCGATGCTGCCGCGCTTCTTGATGGCGTAGCCGGCGCCGGCGGGCCCGGCCTCCTGCCCCTTGTTCTGCGGGTAGGTGCCCATGCGCCCGGAGCGCTGCAGCTTGAAGGCGATCTCGTCGTAGTGACGCGAGATCGACATCTGCTCGTAGAGGAACACCACCTCGTCGTCCTTGAGGGTGTCCTTGGCGAGGGCCGTGTCGAGCTTGCCCTGCTCATCGAGGATCTGGATGTGCTCGACTTTTCCGGTGTAGACGGTTTTCTTGGGCATGATTGTTCACCGCGGAGGCGCGGAGAAGAGAAGTGTGCACTGAGTCAATACGACGCGATTGAGGCTGTCGAGCGAGGTTGGGCGGTGGAAGTTCAAGGGCGGCCCCAACGAGCAGCGGGAGAGGCGGAGACAGGTCAGCATCTGGGCTTCGTGGATGGGATCGAACCGCTCGATGGCCTTGAATTCCACAACAACCGCAGAATCGACGACGAGGTCGAGCCGGTAGCCGCAGTCTAGCCGACGCCCCTTGTCCTCGGCAGGGACGTCGACCCGACGACGAACATCGAGGCCCGCTCGGGACAGTTCGTCAAAGAGGCACGGCTCGCGGGCGGACTCAAGCAGTCCGGGGCCGAGGTGCTTGTGGACCTCGATCGCGGCGCCGAAGATCGCCTTCGAGAGGGCCTCGTGTTCAAGCATCGCAGACTCCCACGCTCTTCACACAAGGCCTCTCTCCGCGTCCTCCGCGCCTCCGCGGCCAGGTGTCTCACCGCACGCCCGCGTACTTTTCGCCCGGGAACTGCTTGATGCCCTCTTGCTTGAGCACCCTGCCCGTGCCCTTGGCGATGGGGCTCTTCTCCGGGATCGAGAACTGGTTGTTCGGGAGCGTGTCGTTGTACGCGATGGCCGCCGCCGCCGCCTTGCGCATCGACGCGTCGGCGTTCTCGGCCAGCCCTCGCCAGCACTCCTTGATCGCCAGCTCGGCCAGATCAAGGAAGTGCAGCGCGCTCTGCCGATCGCGCTCGAACTCGACGCCCTCTTCACCCGCGCGGATCTGCTGATCCAGCTTGCTGAGCGTGCAGGTCATGGCGTGCAGGTAGATCGCCACGTCGGCGATGCGGGCCTGGATCGTCTGGCGGTCCAGGATCTTCTCCTCGTGCTCCTTGCTGGCCAGCTTGAACTGGTGGGCGTGCTCCTGCACGAGCAGTTCGAGTTTCCGCGCCCACGCGTCCAGGCTCGGGTGCAGCCGCGTGATCCGCGGCGGGGCCTTCTTCACCCCCAGGAACAGTTCCAGCGCCAGCGGGATCGCCTTGCCCGCGACGCCCGGCTTGAGGACCCCCTTCAGGCCCATGATCGCGTTGCCGATCAGGCCCTTGTCCTTGTCCGGGCCGCAGATGTTCTTGATGCCGATCATCTGCTCGGCGAGCGCCTTGCCGCCGTAGGCGAAGATGAAGGACTGCATCACCTCGTTGGCGCCCTCGACGATGATGTTGATGCGCGAATCACGGAAGATCCGCTCCACCTCGTTCTCGGTCATGTACGACTCGCCGCCCATGATCTGCACGGCGTCGTTGACCGCGCGCCAGCCGAACTCGGAGCAGAACGTCTTGCACACCGCCGTCTCGATGCGGATGTCCGGGTCGTGCCGGTCGAGGAACCCGGTGGTCATGTAGAGCATCGCGTCCATGGCGTAGCAGTACGCGCTCATGCGGGCGATCTTCTGCTGCGTCAGGTCAAAGTCGGCCAGCGGGCGCTGGAACTGGTAGCGCGTGCGTCCCCACTTGATGGCCTGGTTCATGGCCCGCGTGGCCCCGCCCAGCATGCCGGCGCTGAGCGTGCAACGCCCGTAGTTCAGGCACGTCAGCGCGACGTTCAGGCCCTTGCCCTCTTCGTGCAGCAGGTTGCTCTTCGGGACGCGCACGTTGTTGAAGCGGATGCGGGCCTGCCAGGTGCCGCGGATGCCGCACTTGCTCCGGTTCTTCTGGTAGATGTCCACCCCCTCCATCTCGGGGTGGCACACCAGCGCGGTGACGCGCTCGACTTCCTTCCCGTCCCTGCCCTTGATCTTCTGCTTGGCCATGACGGTGAACAGCCCGGAGATCGCCCCCGAGGTGGCCCACTTCTTCTCGCCGTTGAGGATGTAGTACTCACCGTCCTCGGTCTTCTCGCAACGGGTCTCCTGCCCGCCGGCGTCGCAGCCGACGTTCGGCTCGCTCAGGCAGAACGCGCTGACCCAGTCCGTGCAAAGCCGAGGCAGCCACTTGGCCTTCTGTTCCGCGCTTCCGAACAGCATCACGGCCTTGCAGCCGATGGACTGGTGCGCCGAGACCAGTACCGCCGTGGAGCCGCAGTACTGACCGATCTTTTCGAGCACGCGGACGTACGACGTGACGCCCATGCCCAGCCCGCCGTACTCCTTCGGGATGGTCATCCCCATCACGCCCATCTTGAAGAGCCGGTCGATCACCCAGCGGGGGATCTCCTGGTCCTGATCGATCGAGATCGCCGGGTGCTCGGTGCGAAGGTACTCGTCCAACTCGGCGATCAACTGGTCGCACCGCTGCGTCTCCGCCGCGTCGCTCGTGGGGTACGGGAAGACGAGGTCCTCGCGGAAGTTGCCCCAGAACAGGTTCTGCACGAACCCCATCTCGGAAGGATCAGGCCCGAGCAAGACCTCGGCGTCGGCGATCATCTGCGCGTCCCGCGCCGAAATCCCCTTCATGCTCTTCAGGTCCGCCTTGATCTGCTGAGACATCGTCGAAATCTCCACGAGTGAATGGGAACGACAGCGCCGGGGATCGAGCCCCAAACAGACGCCACCCCGCCGACGGAGGTCAATCATAGCCCGCAAAGGCTCGAAACCGAGCGGGCGGAAGGCCCGCGACGCCGCGCGGCGGGCTCCCCGCGCCTCAACCGCGCGACAGGCGTCCCGCCCCTCATGGGGAGCCGATCCGGTGAAACGCTCTACTTGGCCTTCGACTTCTCGAAGAACGCCGCGATCGCCGCCTGGGCCTCCGGGGAACCCCGCAGACGCACGAGGTGCTCGCGCTCCGCGTCCAGGCACGCCCGCCACCCGCCCCCTAGCCCCGCGCGCACGCAGTCAAAGACCGCCGCGGCGGCCGCGGTGGGGGGGACCCTCGGCCGCACGGCTTCCAGCGCCGCGCGAACGACCGTCGCCTGGCGACTGTTCGAGATCGCGATGGGCTCGCCGGCTTTCCCACCGGTCCGCTTGGGCGACCGCGCCAACTCCCGCGCCGCCCCGAGCAGTTCCCCCGGCGTCGCCACCAGCCGCTCGAACAGCCCCGTCGCGCCCGCCTCGACGCACGTGAACGGCTTGCCCGTCGCCGTCATCTCGATGGCTTGGGCCGGGTCAATCCGGGCCGCGAGAAGGTTCGTCCCGCCCCACCCCGGGCAGATGCTCAGCCCCGCCTCGGGCAAACCGACGGCATAGGGCTTCGCGGGCATCTCCGGCTTGGGCGAGAACGGTCCCACGCCGATAAGCCGGTCGCAGTGCATGGCGATCTCCAGCCCGCCGCCCAGCACCGCCCCGTGGACCGCCGCCACCGACGTGCAGGGCAGTTTGGCGATCTTCCCGAACACCAGCTGACCAAACCGCAGGTAGTCGTGCAGTTCGGCGTCCGTCAGCCGCATGATCTCCTCAAGGTTCGCCCCGGCAACAAAGACTCGGCCCTCGGAGGCGAGCACGAAACCCGCGGGCTTCTTCGCGGCGACCTCATCCAACGCCGCGTCGATCTCGCGCAGCAGCGCGTGATCTAGCACGACAACTGGGCGGCCCTCCTGGCGGAGGGTGAGGGTGACGACGCCGTGGGCGTCGGTCTCGATCGGGAGGGAGTGAGCCATAACGCGAGGGTACCCGGCAGGCCGGCCCCGCGGAAGGCCGCCCAAGCCGCCGGCGGCACGCCCCCAGACCCTGGCCCCGCGCCATCCAGAACGCGAATCCGCATCTTCGCGTGACAAACTCCCGCGGAAACCGCCGAACCGGCAGCGTCAAACGACACCCCATGACCGACGAGTTAGGAGGATTCCCAATGAACGATCTTTCCAGCCCACGCACGCTGACCGCCGTCGCCTGCCTCGCCCTCGCGGGCGCTCCCGCCGCCCTCGCCGCGCCGACGACGGTGTACTTCTGGAACACGGCGAACGACGCCGCCATGCGCACCAGCGAGGCGTCCATCTGGCAGGACATGGGCCTGCTCGACGCGAGCGGCCGCATGGGCCAGATCCAGGCCAACGACGACATCAAGGTCAACAACGTCGTCGTCGGGAGGCTGATCAAGCGCGCGGGCGTCGTCGTCGGCGTCAGGTCCGCCGACGGGTCCAAAGAGGCGTACGACCTCACCCGAGCCACCAGTCTCAAGACCGACGGCTACGACCAGATTGTCAACGGCGGCGGGACCCTCGACATCCGCGTGCACGGGCTGCGCCGGAACATTCAAGGCCCGCCCGCGGCCACCCGCACGGGCGGCGCCTTCCGGGTCGGCAACGACTGGAAAGCCGGCTTCAAGACCCAGGGCGCGGCCGCGGGCGGCACCGGGGTCGGCGCGCCCACCAACGGGACCATCGACTTCCCCGCCGTCAACGCCGGATGCGCGAATCTTGACCTCAACATCTGCTACGGCGGCAACGACCCCGACGGCGCCGGCCCCGAACGTTCCGTGGCCGCCTCCGCACGCGATATCCTCGGGGTCTGCGGCATCTTCGCCCACGCCGACGTCTCGACCACCAGGACCAACACCCGCTACCTCGGCGGCACCGCCGCCCAGCGCACCGAAGCCTTCAGGAAGGCCATCCGAGAGGCCAACGACAACGGTTTCCAGGTCACCGCGGCGGAGCGCCCCGATCTCAACGCCTCGCAGCGCAATCATCTCGCCGTGGCCCGCTACCTGTCGTCGCTCACCCTCGCGGACCGGTCCGCCTTCCAGGGCCGGATCGAAACCGGCGACGCCAAGCTCGTCGTCTCTTACACGACGCCCCAGGGCCAGTCTCACAACCGCTCGACCCCGAGCAACGGACCCGGCAGCACCGATGACGGCTTCGACCCCGACGACACCGTCGATGTCGCCGACTTCTACACCCCCTACACCCTCGTTGAGCCCTTCACGTCCGGGACCGTGCTGCTCTCCGCGTTCGACGAGGGCCCGGATGCGCCCGCCACGCTCTCGATCCCCGCCGGTGCCCTCAGCGCCGAAACGATGATCTTCATCAACCAACTCGCGTCGCTCCCCGCCCCGGCCCCCTTCGGCCTGCCCTACCTGGCCAGCGGCGTCTTCGATTTCCGCGGCGACACCTTCACGCCGTCGCTCCTGTCAAACCTCGACTACTCCCTCGCCCTGATCGCAGGCACCGAGCCCGGCGCCCAGTTCTTCCGCTTCGGCCCAAGCGGCTGGGAACCCCTCACCAACGCGTCGATCTTCAACGGACGGATCAGCGCTTCGATGCCTGAGGTCGGGCTGGTCGCCGCGTTCTCGTCCGTGCCGACGCCCGGCGCCGCGGCCACGTTCGCCGTGATGACCCTGCTCGCCGCGCGCCGCCGGCGCGAACCGAGCGTGGTCCGCCTCGGCTCATGAACCGTACAACTTCCCCAGCATCCGCTGCGCTTCCTCCCCCCCGATCACCTCGGCGGACACGTGCGCCCCTTTTCGCACCGCCGCTTCCAGCGCCTCCCCGGCCAGGTCGTTCAACAGTTTCTTGGTCGCACGCAGCGCGTTGGGCCCCGCCTTCGCCAGCCGCTCGGCCCGCGCCCGCACCGCCTCGTCCAGTTGCTCCACCGGCACGCACTCGCTCATCATCCCCATCTCGAACGCCTTGAGCCCGCTCATCGTCCCGCCTTCCAGCAGGATGGTCCGCGCTCGCCCCGGGCCCACCGACTGCACCAGCCACGGCGCCACCACCGCGGGGCACACCCCGAGGTCCACTTCGGGGAACCCGAGTTTTGCGTCCGGGTGGGTGATCCCGATATCGCACACGCACGCCAGCCCGCAGCCCCCGCCGATCGCGGCGCCGTTGACCCGCGCGATGGTCACCTGAGGCATCCGCCGCACGCTGATCGTGAGTTCGGCGATGGACGACAGCAGCCGCAGCGGGGCCCCCGGTTCTTTCAGCACGGCCTTGAGGTCCATCCCGGCACAAAACGTCGGTCCAGCCCCGGTAAGCACGCACACCGACACATCGTCACGCCGAGACAGTTCGTCCACCCGCGCCCGCACCGCCGTCAGGAGGTCGAGCGAGAGCGCGTTGCGCTTGTCCGCACGGTTCAGCGCGATGGTCCCGATGCGTCCCTCGATGCTCAACGTGGCCAGTTCGCTCATGCGATCAGCATATCGCCCATCCCCCCTCCCCCCGGGTTCGGCAACGAACCGTCCGTCGGTCACACACGTTGCCGATCGGCCACGCGGCCGCATCGCCACGTGCCGACCCCACTCCGTGCCTTCCCCCCAACTTGCCCACTCCGCCACGCGCCGTTCTACTGCCTGCCTATGGCACGAACCACCCCCGCCATCCTCCCCACGCTGAACCTCGAGAAGTGGATCAGGGCCAACGCCAAGCACCTCAAGCCGCCGGTCAGCAACAAGCAACTCTTCACCGGAGCCGACGACGTCATCCTCTTCGTCTCCGGCGGCCCCAACACCCGCAACGACTTCCACGTCAACCCCACCGAGGAACTCTTCTACCAGCTCAAGGGCGATATCGCGGTCCGCGTCCGCCCTCTTGACGGCTCCAAACCCCGCGACGTCCTGATCAAGGAAGGCGAACTGTTCCTGCTGCCCAGGTGGGTCCCGCACCGCCCGCAGCGCCCCGCCGGCACTGTCGGTCTCATCGTCGAGTTCCCCCGCCCCAAGGGCCAGAAAGACGCCCTCCGCTGGTACTGCCCCAGGTGCGACACCCTCGTCCACGAGGCCCGCTGGCGCCTGAAGAAGATCGACGAGGACCTCAGGATCATCATGCACGCCTTCTGGGAAGGCCCCGAGAAACGCCGCACCTGCAGGGGCTGCGGGTACCTGATCCAGAAGGCCGGCGCGATCGAGCTCAGGAAGGGCAAGGTCCGCCCCACAGAACCCCGACCGTGAGGGAAGGGCCTCTCGCGCCCCCGGCGAGGCCCTTGAAACGAAAAGCCCCGGCATGTCGCGCCGGGGCTTGGTTCCGATCCGTCCTGTGAAGCACGCATCAGGCCCGACGACGCCGCAGCGCCGCGAGGCCGGCCAGCGCGACCAGACCGGCGCTGCCGGGGGTCGGGATGACCACCGAGATGTCGAGCACGTCAAGGGTGCCGAAGGTGCCGATGTCCGTGGGGACGCCGGTGCCGAGGTTCATCGTGGCAAACGTCTCGACTCCGAGGTTGCGGTAGCTGAAGTAGCCGATGCCGGTGGTGCTGGAGATATCGAACCCCACGCCGCCGTCATCGGTGATGAACGTGCTGGGACCGCCGACGGTGAACAGCAGCCCGGTGTTGGGGCTGGGGACGCCGCCCACGCCGCCCTGGGTCGCCAGAACGTCGAGGTCGAAGTCCCAGACATACATCGTGGTGCTGGTGGCGCCCGCGAAGTTGTTGGAGTACGCCGCCCCGACCAGGAACGGCGGGTTCGAGTTGAAGTTCACGTCGCCCGCGTCGTACGCGGACAGCGTGTCCGTGCCGGCCAGGCCGCCGGTCACAGGGTTCAACCGGAGATTCTGCTGGGTCGCCGCGTCGATCAGGCGGATCCGGTCCACCACCGGGTTGAAGTCGATCGAGATCCGGACGCCGGGGGCGGTCGGGAACGTGAAGCCGGCCCCAACCGGGGTCAACGCGCCGGTCGCCAGATTGACCGTGTACACCTGGCCCGCCGTCCCGTTGTTGGACACCGCGTACAACTCGCCCGTGGCGGGGCGGAAGTCGATGCCGCGGACCGTGTGGCCCGCCAGCACGCCGCTCAGCGAGCCGATGACCGTCGCCCCGCCGGGGTTCGACGAATCGAACGAGATCAGCGAGCTGCCCGCGCTCGAGCCCGTGATCCCGTACACCAGTTCAGCGTTCGCAGCGGGCGCGCCGGACAACGCCAGCGCAGCCAAAGCAGCAGCAGACACGTCCTTCTTCGTGCTCTGTCTCCTCATGTGAGAGTCGTTTCACCTCGGGCGGCACGCACAGTGCGCCGACCCCTGCCATCACCACAATTCCCCAGATTCCGGGGATTCCATCGCTCAAGTGGGGAGTTCTTCGAAAAATCCCGAACGAAAGAACGGGAGCGATGCGAACATACTGCGAACAAGTGCTCGCAGTGAGCGGAGGTCCAAATCAACGTCACCTGAGAAATCTCGGGTGCCGAGTTTGCATCTTGCGGGCCAATCCCATGCACGCCGCCCATCTCGGGCAAGCACGGGGTGACCTCCGCCTCACGGGCACGCCCGCCCGAACCTCCCGAGAAAAAGAACCAGATCAGCGATGTCGACGGTGCCGCTGAGGTCGAAGTCCGCGCGCGCCTCCGCCGTGCCGGGTTCCGGCGACGTCCCGAATCGTCCGAGGAAGTACGTCAGGTCCGACGTCCCGACCGAGCCGCTGGAGTCGAAATCCGCCCCGCACGCCGGCGGCGGCACCAGCACCGCGATGTCGAGCATCTCGACTCCCGTGAACACACCCACCTCGGTGAACCGTCCCGTCGAAAGGTTGACGACCGCAAACCCTTCGACCCCCAGCCTGGTGTACGACGCATACACCGTCCCCGTGGTGGCACTCACGTCCAAGCCCACCCCCGCGTCGATCACGACCACGCCCGAAGCGCCCACGGTGGTCCACACGCCCACGTCCGGGGGGGGCACCCCGGCCACGCCGCCTTGAATCGCCAGCACGTCGGTGCGGAAGTCGTAGGCGAACAGAGTCGTGTTCGCGGCACCGGGCCGGTTGTTCGTGAAGGCGACATCCGCCGCGAAGGGCGTGTCCCCCGAACTGGCGTCGCCCGGCGCCCAATGCAACGGCGTGTCGATGCTCTCGACCGCGCCGGTGTCGGGATTCAGCCGCAGGTTGAACCCGTTGCCCGTGACCAGGCGGATGCGGTCGTTGACCGGGTTGAACTCGATGGAGAGCCGCGCGTAGGGGTCGCTCGGGAAGGTGAACCCCGCGCCGACGGGGGACAAGACCGCCGAGGCGAGGTCGACCCGGTACAACTGGGCCGAGACGCCGTCGTTGCTGACCGCGTACATCTCGCCGGTGGCCGGGCGGAAGTCGATGCCGCGGACCCCGTGCCGCGGGCGCACGCCCGAGAGCGTGCCCACGGTGGTCACCGAGCCCGGTGAACCCGAATCGAAGACGACGAGGCGGTCGGCGTGGAACGCGCCGGTGATGCCGTAGATCGTCTCGCCGTTGGCGACCGGAGCACAGGCAAAGGACACCACACCCGCGGCGCGGGCCGCGATGGAACGGATGAACATGATCACGGGCTCCTGATCGAGTCTCGGTCGGCCCGGCCATCCGGCTCGACGGGCCGCGTCGGCCCGCGTCGAGAGAGATGGTCCGCCAAAGGACCGGGGTACGGTACACGCGGCCCCTTCGGACGCAATCGGCGCGAGCCCGTTCCGACGCTGAATTTTCCGAGATTTTTCGCGCGACCCGTCCTGCTGGCTGATCCCGCGCGGCGCGGATCAACCACACCCCTGAACTCGCGGATGGACCTTGCGTTGACGCTGAACATGATCCGCTCGTTCGCGCGAGCCCCCGCGACGGTCCGCGCCGCCGACGTCGTGGGTCTTGCCGCGCGGGTTGACCCGGCGCGGCGCACGAGCACGCGTGTAGACTGCGGCCACGGATGCTCGATCTCCACACCCACATCCTCCCGGCGCCGGAGAAATGGCCGAGATGGGCCGAGCGTTTCGGCGCGGTCGATCCCGCATCCCCGGCGAGCGCCGCCGGCTCCGCGGGCTGGGTCTCCATCGAGCAGCACAAGCCCTGCTGCGCCCGCCTGTGGCGCGACGGCAAAGTCTTCCGAGAGATCCAGTCCAACTGCTGGGACCCGGTCGCCAGATTGAAGGAGTGCGACGCCTGCCGGGTGCGGGTGCAGGCCCTCAGCACCGTCCCGGTGATGTTCGGCTACGCCGCGGAGCCCGCCAAGGCGTTGGAAGTGGCCCGCTGGCTGAACGATCACCTGGCCGAACTCGCCGCCGCGTACCCGAGCCGCTTTGTCGCGCTCGGCACCGTCCCCCTCCAGGACCCGCTCCTCGCTGTCGATGAACTCGACCGCTGCATGGGCCCCCTCAGAATGCGCGGCGTGCAGATCGGCTCCCACGTCAACCGCTGGAACCTGGACGCGCCGGAACTCTTCCCTTTCTTCCAGCGGTGCCAGGAACTCGGCGCCGCGGTGTTTGTCCACCCCTGGGACATGCTCGGCTCCGCCGACATGCCCGACTACTGGATGCCCTGGCTCGTCGGGATGCCCGCCGAGACCTGCCGCGCCGTCGCCAGCGTGCTCATGGGGGGCCTCCTGGACCGGCTCCCGAGTCTCCGCCTGTGCTTCGCCCACGGCGGCGGCTCATTCCCCGCCACGATCGGCCGCATCGACCACGGCTTCCACGCCCGGCCCGATCTGTGCCAGACCCGGACCAGGACGCCGCCGCGCCGGTTCCTCCGCGACGAGGCGACCAACACGCCCGCCCGTTTCTACGTGGATTCCCTCGTTCACGATCCGCACGCCCTCCGCGCCCTGCTCCGCCTCTTCGGCCCCGAGCGCGTCGCCCTGGGCACCGACTACCCCTTCCCTCTGGGCGAGATCACCCCGGGCGAACTGATTCGCGGCATGCCCGACCTCGACGAACCCACGCGCGCGCAACTCCTCTGGCACACCCCGTGGGAGTTCCTCGGCGGCGCTCCGACCTGACCCCGCCCTCACGCCGACAGGGCGCCGGCGGCAAGGGAGGTGCCTGCCGGAACGCCCCCGCCTTCAGCATGGCCGTCCGCGTCGAGAGGCACAAGAAAGGACCCGGGGGCCAAAGGCACCCGGGTCCGGTGTTCCGCCAGGATCGATCAAGCGATCAGTTCTTCTTTTCCTGAGCCGTCTTGTACTCTTCGAGGGCCGAGCGGAGCTGCTCCTTGAAGTCCTCGTCCGCCGAGTCGATCGCCTTGGTCTGCACCTCGACGGCCTTGGCGATATCGCCCTTGACGAAGTGGGCCCGCGCCAGCGTGTCGAGGATCGCCGGGTCGTTCCCGCCCTTGAGTTCACTCGCCTTGGTCGCCGCCATGAGCGCGAGGTCGGCGTCGGGCTTCAGGGCGTCGCCGCCCTTCTCGCCGCCGGGCGCGAAGTCCCCCTCGGGGTCCACGATCGTCCACGCCAGGAAGTTCAGGAAGTCGGCGTCTTTGCCCGTGTCCTGCACCAACCCCATCCCGAAGGCCTTGGCCTCGGCGCCCTTGCCGAGTTTGTTCAGCGCCACGTACTTGTAGATCTTCAGTTGCGCGTACTTCTTGCCATCAAAGGCCAGCAGCGCCTCGGCGGCCTCCAGCCCCTTGGCCGAGTCGTTCGAGCCCAGCGCCGTCTCGAACGCTTCCTCCAGTTTCGCCGAGGCGGCTTCGCGTTCGGCTTTCTTCTTCTCGTACGCCACCGGGTCGAACTCGCCCTTGACGACCTCGTCGACCACCTCGTCCATGCCGTCCATCGGGTGGCCGATCCAGGCGATCTTGCCCTTCTGGTCGACGATGAACACGCACGGGATCCCGTTCTGGCCCGCCGGGCGCATGTACGAGTTCGCGAGTTTGTTGTCGACGTCCTCGCCGATGCGGTAGGCCATCCTGTCGCCGCGGGCTTCGACGAACTCCTTCACCGGCTTCATGCCGGCGCGCGGCCAGATCGCCAGGCCCACGATGTTGACGCCCTTGTCCTTGAGTCTCCCGTGCATCTCGTTCATGTGCGGGATGGCGGCGATGCAGGGCCCGCACCAGGTCGCCCAGAAATCGAGGACGTACACCTGCCCCGCCTGGAACCCGGTGATCGGCTCGCCCTTGTGCCACTTGATTCCTTCGAGTGAAGGGGCCGGGTCTCCCACGCCGAGCCGTTTCTTTTTCTCGGGGGCTTTGGCGGGAGCATCGGCGGCCGCGCCCTGCGCGAGCACGGCGGGCGTGAGCACCAAGGCGCCGGCAATCAGCCCGGCCAGCATCTGCTTCTTCATCGCAAGCATCCTTTTCTGCGAGTGGTCTCGATCAGGAACCCGCTCACTCCGTCACAACCGAGCATCCGAGTTCAGGGCAGCGGATTCTCAGGGCCGCGGGAGCGAGCACGTCCGCGGTCGGTTCAGGTTTGGGTGATTGTACCGATGTGGGAACGCCGGGCTGCAACCACCGCCCTCCCCGCAATCGGCAGGCTGAGCCTTGGATGCCTCGACACTCGCCCGGTTGCACGGACCATTGCACGGACCAGAAGGAGCGTTACTCCGTCGGCGGCTTCTGGAACGGCCGGCGGGGCGGGCTCGACGGTGAGTCCCCGCTCGGGCCGCCGCCCGAGGACGCCGAGGCCAGGTCCGCGGGATTGACGGTCTGGGCGATCTTGGTTTCCACCGCCGCTGCGGCGATCACCGGCGGGTTCAGCGGCGCGTCGTCCAGCATCGCGACCGCCGAGGCGGTCACGGGCTGGATCGCCATCCCGGCGAAGGTGATCGGGTCCGCCGCGTTGTTGCCGTTCCAAGCGAGGATGTAGGCCCCGAGCCCGTCCTGGACCCCGAGTCCGAGGATCAGCGACGCCTTGTCCTCGGACTCTCGGAGCACGCACACCCGCACCGCCTCGATGCCGCTGGTCTGGCTGGTCCACTCGCCCAGGGCGATCATGTCGGCCAGAAGGTCCCGGTCCGCGGGTTCCAGCACCCCTTTGGCACGTTCCGCGTCCCCGCTCGCCAGCGCGTTCGCCAGCGCCGCGACGGCCTGAGCCTGCGCCGCGGTGGCGGGCTTGTACTTGTCGGGCCACTGCACCTTCTCGTGCAGCGTGATCCCGTCCATCGGGTCGGCCACGCGGGTCGCGACCGGGGCCGGCAGCGGCGGAGCCTCCTCTTTCTTGCCGCACCCGGACAGACCCGCGGACACCACAAGCCCCGCGCCGGCGACCGCAAGAGATGGCGTCAAGATGCAACGGTTCATGCTCAGGCTCCTTCGTTTCGAGGGCGTCAAAGCAGGTCTACGTTCCCGATGGCGTACTCTAGCACTCGGGCTGCTCACGCGGCCTTGCGTCAGGCCGGCGCGCCCGCCGGCTCGTCGTGGTTCACCACTCGTACCGATCGATCGATCCGCCGTTTCAACCCCGAGAGCACCTTCCCGGGCGCGAGCTCGTGGTACTCATGCGACGACGGGGGGTAGGCTGACACGAGCCACGAGCCCGACTGGGCCCACCTGACCGGCATGGTCAACTGCTGGACAAGCCGATCCCGCAACGCTTCGACGCCCCCCTCGTGAGGCCGCGCCGTCACGTTGGAAACCACGGGCACCTTTGTCTCCGCGATCCGCGTCGTCGAGAGCGCCCTCTTGAGCTGTTCGGCCGCCGGTTGCATCAGCGGCGAGTGAAACGCCCCCGCGACCTGCAGCCGGGTCGCCTTCAGCCCCATCTTTTCAGCCACGGGGACCGCCCGATCACAGGCCCCGACGTGACCCGACAGCACAATCTGCCCCGGCGCGTTGAAGTTCGCGCACACCAGCACTTCTGTGCCGACCGAAGAAACCGCCGCGCACACTTCCTCGGCCTGCTTCTCGTCCGCTCCGATCAACGCCAGCATCGAGCCCTTTGAGGCCTCCGCCGCCTCCTGCATCGCCCGGCCCCGCAGCGCCACCAACTCCAGCGCCTCATCGAACTCGATCGCCCCGGCCAGGTGCAGCGCCGTGTACTCGCCCAGGCTCAGCCCCGCCAACGCCGCCACCTTGCCCGGCCCCCCCCCCGAACCTCCCTCCGGAGTGCCCCCCGGACTGCCCCCCGGAGTGCCCCCCTCCAGCGCCCGGAAGCACGCCACCGAGACCGTGAAGATCGCCGGCTGCGCGACGTCGGTCCGGTTCAGCGTCTCGCCGGGGCCGTTGAAGCACAGTTCCGTCAGAGCCGCGCCGAGTCGGCTCCCCAGCACCCGCTCCGCGGTCCGAAACACCTCCGCCGCCACCGTGGACGACTCGAACCACCCCCGCCCCATCCCCACCGACTGGGCGCCCTGACCAGGACACAGCACAACTCGTGGCGTCGACATGCATCAACTCTAGTCCAACACGCCCCGAACTTCAGGCGAGGGGCGCTCTGGCAAGCCTGATCCCCTTCGCCGACCGGCGCCCGTCCCGAACAAACCACCACCGGCCCGCGTGCCCGCGCTTGGCACCGTCCGAACCATTGGCTATAGTCGACCCGGCCCGAGCGTTTCGCACCGGGACGTGCCGGAACCGCTCCGCTGCTTCCCGGGGGGCGAGATCACGCTCCGTCGCCCGGCGTCGGAGCCGAACCTCGGTCCAGCCCATCCCGTCCAATGTACCGGCCCCAAGGCCCGAATCCCGCCGCAGGCCCGGAATGACCCCTCACCAGGAGACAGCGCCGTGAACAAAGCGGAAATCGAAGCCAAGGTCATCGACATCGTCGCCGAACAGTTGGGCGTCGAGAAGAACAACATCAAGCGCGAGACCTCGTTCGTCAACGACCTCAACGCCGACAGCCTGGACACCGTTGAACTCGTGATGGAGTTCGAGGACCGCTTCGAGACCTCGATCCCCGACGACGAGGCCGAGAAGATCAAGACCGTCGGCGAGGCCATCGATTTCATCTGCAAGGCCAAAGCCGCCGCCTGAGCCCGCGGCATCCACCCGTCCAAACCGCAGCCCCGCGGCCAGCCCGGCGGGGCTGTGTCATTTCAACAGAATCTCGACTCAACAGAGTCTCGACCGTTCGGGATGGGTTCCCGGTTCCCCCCGCACCCAGGCCATCGGGGCTTCGCCGGCGCGGCGCCGCCGGGACCGGCCACGCCAGAACGACTCGAACCCCGGAGCCGCTGCGGTCTACCATCCCGCTCATGCGCCGCTCCATCAAGGCCATCCTCCTTCTTGCTTTCGCAACGACCGCCTGCATCCTGCCCGGCTGCTACCGCGAAGTCGTCAGCGCCAAAGGCCTCGGCGCCGCCGCGTACCAGGACGAGATCGGCAAGGGTGGCAACTACTCCGGCCTTTCGTTTGACGACGCCGAAAGAGAACCACGACGAACGTACACCATCCCCGGCGCCGGCGGCTCCGCCCGCCCCGTCAAGCGGGACTGACCCCTCTTCCGGGCACCGCGTGCCCGCGTACCGGTATCATCCACGCCAAGTCCACCCGGCCCCCGGGTCCCTTTCCCCGCCTCCGACACCCCCACATGGGCATTGAAGCCGCCATTTCCGCCGAAGGGTTCCTGACCACCCAACTGAAGCGCGTGATCAACTGGTCACGCCGCAACAGCCTGTGGCCGATGCCCTTCGCCACGGCCTGCTGCGGCATCGAACTGATGGCCACCGCGAGCAGCCGCTACGACCTGGCGCGCTTTGGGGCCGAGGTCATGCGGTTCAGCCCGCGCCAATCCGACCTGCTCATCGTGGCGGGCCGCATCAGCATCAAGACCATGCCGGTGCTGCAACGCATCTACCAGCAGATGACCGAGCCCAAGTGGGTGATCTCGATGGGCGCCTGCGCCAGCACCGGCGGGGTGTTCGACACGTACGCCGTGGTGCAGGGCTGCGACCAGTTCATCCCGGTTGACGTGTACGTGCCGGGCTGCCCGCCGCGGCCCGAACAGTTGATCGAGGGGGTGATGGCGATCCAGCGGATCATTGACAGCGACGGGATCCCGCCGAAGGGCCCGGACGGCAAGCGCGTGCCGCTGGGTATCGCGCTCCAGCCGACGCATGTGGTGGGGGCGCAGCCGGTGGGTTTGAGCGTCAACTGATGATATTGGGCGAGGTCCGGGAGGCACGGCCAAGTCCTTTGGGCGATGCGCTGTCTGTTTGGCGGCGTTCCGGCCAGTCGTCTCGCGCGTGGCCGACCTGCGTTTGGCCGTGCCCTGCCGCACGCTCTTGCTCGCGTCGCGGGGCCCGCGGGAGGAGGAAAGGATCGCCGGAGGTCACCGACAGGTTCGCTCTGCGCGAGAGTCGACCGAACGCCCGGCCCCGCCTGGACTCCCCCAGCCCCCCTGGACTCCCCCGGCCCCCCCGTCCTCATTCCGGCCGGCGAGAGCACGCGGTGGTGTCGGGGATCGGGATGTTCCCCGGCCTTGGTCGCCGCTCGCCTTCCCGCCTCCGGGGCGCCACGACCGATCGCGCGGGGTGATTCAACGGGGTTCGCGCGCGCCCCCCCGGTGCCGCGTCCGGGCCGCGTGATCGCTGGGCCGGGCCGAGTTACCCCCGCCCCATGGCCATCATCGAAACCGCGATGATCGTCATCACCACCGCGATGATCGTCACCGCCACGCTGAACCACACGAGCTTCTGCACCGACGGGTGGTTGAAGGGCGAGGGCTGGCGGCTGCGGTCTTCGACGATGGTGGTGGGGGTGTCGCGCTCGGACTGCGCCACCTCGGTCAGCGCCGCCACGCTCGCTTCCTTGTGCGCGATCGGCGGCAACTCCCCGCGCCGGACCGCTCGAAGGTCGACCAGCAGGTCCGCCGCGTTCTTGTACCGCTGGCGACGGCTCTTGGCCATCATCATCTCGATCACTTCGCTGATCCCCGCGCTGAGTTTGGGGTTCACGTGATCCGGCGGCACCAGCGGCGTCTTCAGGTGCTTCTGCATCACCTCGGTGGGGTTCTTCCCGTTGAACGGCACGTTGCCCGTCACCATGTGGTACAGCGTCGCGCCGAGCGAGTAGATGTCCGCCTGCGGGCCGATGTTGAGTTCGCCCCGGATCTGCTCGGGCGAGATGTAGTACGGCGTGCCGTAGGCCTTGCCCTTCTCCGCCATCGCCGCTTCCTTGTCATCGATGGCCCGAGCCAGGCCCAGGTCGGCCAGCTTGGTCACGCCCTGCGGCGTGAACATGATGTTCTTGGGCTTCACGTCGCGGTGGATCAGCCCCTTCTCGTGGGCGTGACGCAGCGCGTCGGCGACGTTGATGATGATGTCCAGGGCCTCGGCCTCGTTGAACCGCTTGTTCTGCGTGATGAGATCGTGCACCGTCTGCCCGTCCACGTACTCCATGACGAAGTAGTGGAACTCGCCCGCCTGGCCGACGTCGTACGCCTGCACGATGTTGGGGTGGTTCAGCTGCGCCGCGGCGCGGCCCTCGGCGTAGAAGCGCTCGATGAACTGGCGGTTGTTGCCGAACTTCCGGGGCAGCACCTTGATCGCCACGATCCGGTCCAGGCTCAGCTGCTTGGCCTTGAACACCGCGGCCATCGCGCCCGCCCCCAGTTTGCTCTGCACCACGTAGCCGGGGATCTGCTGCTGGCTGCGCTCGGCCTCGGCCTGCGTGCGCAGGCGGCTGAGCTGCTTCTCGGTGACGATCCCTTTCTCGACCAGCGACTGCGCCAGCGTCTTGCCGCTGGCCGGGTCCGCCGCTGCCTTCGACCTGGCGGCCTCTTCGACCTCTTCGAGGGTGGCCAGGCCCTGCTCGACGACCATGTGCCCGAGCAAGGTGTCGAGGTTCCCGCCCGCCGCGCCGCCCAGGCCCGGGAGCCGGGTGCCCGAGAACGAGCCTCCCATCGAGCCGGCGCGCCCGCCCGAGCCGCCGGAATCTCCGGGCGAGGAGCCCGAGCCCGACGAGGGCCCGTCCGATCCGGACGAGGACATGGAGCGGGTGGGCGGCCCTTTCGAGGGCGTGCGTCCGGTGAGGATTTCCAAGGTGTCGGAAGGCTGCGGGCCGGCACCGGGACTGGAATCCGAGCTGGCGATCGCCGCCCCGCTGTCGTCCGGCATCGGAAGGCGCGTGCCCTGCGCCGGGTCGGGCCGACCGGGTGTCGGGGGTCCGGGTTGTGGTCGTTGGCTGCTGATGGGGCTACCCCGCTGAGACCCGTTCACCCCGCCGGAGGAGCTCCCCGATGCCGCCTTCGCTCGGTCGGTGGAGGGCCGGGTGCGATCCTCGGCCCGTGAGAAAGTACGGCTGATGGCGGGGGGTGTCAACGCCTTTGCCGGGGGCGCGTGGTCGGATGCGCCCGAGCCGCGCGGACCGGCCGCGGCACTCTCCTTCGACGCGTGTGGACCGGGGGATGAATGCAACGGAAGCAAGCCGAGGAACGTCCTGATCCAAAGCCTGAGCGCCGGCGGGCGGGGGTGGGAGGGCGAAGAAACAGCGGGCCGGCGGAACGGCGCGGCGCGCGGAGTCAGAGCCGCGGAAAGGCGCCGAGCCCCGAGCCCGGCGTTCGGGAGTTCCCCAACGCCCTGACCATCACTGTTCGCATTCCTACGCCGCGGGTTCCCCGGTGTCACGGTGCCCTGCGGCAATGACCGTTGCCCGCCGGGGAAAGGCGGCCGGGTCGCTCCGGCGTGACCGAGTTCTCGGGCGTCGGCCAGGGTGGGGACCGGGTCAGGTCGGGTCGTGTTCGAGGGCGGCGCGGAGGCGCCCGCCGTGACGCGCCAGGTGCTGTTGGGCGTCTGAGCGGGGCAGGCCGCGGAGGCACATGACGGCGGCGACCTTGGGGCTCCCGCCGGCATCGTCGAGGGCCCGCAGGGCGTCGGGGCGCGGCAGCCCGGTGAGGTCGGAGACGATGCGGGCGGCGCGGTCGCGGAGTTTGGCGTTGGTGGCGCGGAGGTCCACCATGAGATTGCCGTGGACCTTCCCCAGCCGGACCATCAGCGCGGTGGAGACGGTGTTGAGCACGAGCTTGGTGGCGGTGCCGGCCTTCATGCGTGTCGAGCCGGTGACGGCCTCGGGCCCGGTCTGGACGATGATGTGGTGGTGGGCCTCGCTGGGCTACTTGAGCGGCGCGCACGAGAGCAAGGCGGTGAGCGCGCCGCGGCGCTTGGCGGTCGCGATCGCGCCCAGGACGTACGGCGTGGTGCCTCCGGCGGCGATGCCCAGCAGCGTGTCGCGCGGGCCGACGCCGAGGCGTTCGAGTTCGTCGTCGGCCCCGGCGATTTCGTCCTCGCGCGATTCGCTGGACCTGCGGAGCGAGGCGTCGCCGCCGGCGATGATGCCGTGGACCATCGCCGGGTCGACGTGGAAGGTGGGTGGGCACTCGCTGGCGTCGAGGACGCCGAGGCGTCCGGACGTGCCGGCGCCGATGTAGATGAGCCTCGGCTGCCCGGCGGCGTGCCAGTCGAAGGGCGCGCCGGGCGGCAGGGCGGAACGCATGCGCTCTTCGAGCGCTTCGATGAACGCGGCGATCTCGGCCTCGGCGGCGCGCACGGCGGCGGCGACCTGGGCGTCCTCATCGTTGAAGGCCCGCACGAGTTCCAGGACGGACTTGAGGTCGAGATCACGCGTGCGGGGGTTGCGCTGCTCGGTGAGGACGTGGGAGCGGTCGGCGGGAACGTCGGTCGCGGAGCCGGGGGGTGTCGAGTCGCGGACGCCACCGCGGACGGGCGCCTCGGTGGCAGGGGCGTGCCCGGGAGTGTGCGAATCGCCCTGGCCATTGGGAACGCGGTGCCACGGGGGGCCGTACCACGCGCCGGCGAGCGGCGCGGGGGCCGGCACGCCGGTGGCGGCGGGGAGGGTGATGGGCACGCCGTCCATCGAGAGAGCCCCGAGCACGCCCATCTCGGCGGCTTCGCGCGTGGTGATGGGGACGCGGTGGTTGTCGGATCGTTCGAGCAGGGCGTCCGGGCCGAGGTGGTGAGCGAGGCGTTGGAGGAGCGTTTCGTTGAACGCGCCCCCGCCGGCGACGATGACGCGGGCGCGGGGCAACGCCGGTTCGCGGGTGGGCCGCCAGACGGGCGGATCGCCCGTTGGGTGCGGGGAAGGGCCTTGCGTCAACACCGCCTCGGCGATCACCTCGGCGACGGCGTCGACGCACGAGGCGAGCAGGTCGGCGCCGCTCAACGAGGCGTGATGGCGCCGGGCCCAGAGCGTGGCCTCATCGCCGCTGCCCAGCGATCGGCCCGCCCGTGATTGGGCGCGGAGAATCCCGACGAGCTCGTTGCGGGCGGCGGAATCGGGCATGCCCTCGGCGGCGTTGTGCCCGGATGGGTCGTAGTCGATGCCGAGGGCCAGGCGGGCGCAGGCGTCGAGCAGGTGGTTGCAGGCGCACACGTCGCGCCCGGAGACGAGTTCGTGCCACGGAAGCTGGGAGTGGGCGGCGTGCGGGCTCTTGGCCCCAGAGGCCGGTTGGAAGATCGCCGAGGTCATCACGGACGGTGACCTCGGCGGCGCGGGCACGAACGTGATGTTGCAGTACCCTCCGAGGTTCACGAGGGCTCGGGGCTCCGTCTCGGAGCGGAACAGCACCCAGTCGGCGAGTGGGGTGATGGGGGCGCCCTGCCCGCCGTGGGCGAGGTCGGCGCCGCGCAGGTCGGTGATGACGCGGCAGCGGGGGCCCATGCGCCGCTGGATCGGCCAGGGGTTGATGAGTTGCCAACTCAGGGGCGGGGCGTGGAGGACGGTCTGGCCGTGCACGCACACGAGCACGGGCGGTCCGGGGCGGTCGGGACCGGAGAAGTCCTCGGCGAGGGCGGCGCAGGCGTCGGCGTGAAAGACGCCGAAGTCGAGCGCGAGCTGGGCGATCTGGCGTGCCGTGAGGGGCTGTCCCTCGGCGAAAGCGCGGAGGCGGGGCGCCAGCGGGCCCAGTTCGCGCGTCAGCGAGCCGACGACCTCGGCGCGCATCTCCAGCCCGTGGCCCTGGATCAGCACCGCGGCCACGTCGAGCGCGTCGAGGCTGGTGCCGGTCATGCAGCCGAGCACGAGGCGGTGCGGAAGAGCGGGCGAGGCGTGGGGCAAGCGAAGGTCCGGGAAGCGGCTGGATCGGCCAGCGGATGTCGGGGCTTGGGTCCGGGACGGGCAGTGATCGGGCGGCGCCGGCGGCGTGGTGGAGATTATCGGGGCGTCGGGATTGGCTTGGATTGGGCTGGAAAGTGCAATGATTCTGGGGAATGCTCGGAGGGCGCGACGCGTACGATCGTGATGTGGTTCGGCGGGACGCGGGTGTCATGGTCGGGCTTCACACGCGGGTCGCGAGAGCGGGCGGTGTTGGGATGGGCAGGTCTCCTCGATGCGGGGCAGGGATCCGCTGGTTGAAAGAGAGGTCGCCATGTTCGGGAAGGGCTGGATCGGGGGTCTGAAAGGGGTCGGGCTTCGAGGCGTGGCGGTCGCCGGTGCCGTGCTTTTGGCGGCAGCGGGCGCGGCGAGCGCTGCTGGAGGCGACCGTGGGAGCGGCTCGTACCGCGACCGCTGCGGGGAGTTTTCGCACCGCCCTGCCGCGCATCGCGCGCCGGTGTCCCGGCACGATCCGTACGGATGGTACGGTTCGACCTCTCCGTGGCCGGCGTGTGGAAAGCGCGTGACGCCGACGGCGGAGTTCGGGCCGACCATCGCGTACGACCGCTTCGGGCGTGAGTGCGACGCATACCCCCGGCCCACGCCGTTCATCGCGCACGCCGGGTGCCGCACCTACGGGCCTTACTACCGCTACCGCACGTCCTACGGCAGCGGCCCGTGGTACGACGGCCCCTCGACGCGGTACCGGCTGGTGGAGGTCGATCCTGAACTGGCGGCGTCGCGGGTGCGGGCGAGCGGCCCCCACTCGGCGGCGCGGAGCGGCTCGGCGTACCGCGCGTGGCAGGCGGAGGTGCGTGAGCGGGGCGCGGCGTTGACGGACGATGCGCGGGC
>CAZDYM010000003.1:0-29784 GCA_964509325.1 uncultured Phycisphaeraceae bacterium | reverse complement strand
GAAGCACGCTCGGGGCGCGGCCGGGTTGGCCGCTGAGAAGCACCCGTTGAACCTGATCCGGCTCGCACCGGCGGAGGGAAGCGCATGACGAACGACGCCGGCTCGACCGGCCCCATCACTCTCATCTGCGGATCGGAAAGTCGGGTCGGCGCCCGGCGGCCGCCGGCTTGTGTGGGCGGGCGGCGCGTCCCGCGTCGGATCGCGGGCCGGCGTCTGGTGAGCGGAGTGATCGCGGCCTCGCTTGGTGCCGGGGCCACGGCAGACGAAGCGGCGACTGACACGCGGCGTGAACTGCGCGATCCGCTGCACCGCTGGACCCTGACGCTCCCCGAGGGCTGGCGGGAGGACCCGTCGGCGGTGGTCACGCTGGTAAACGAGCGCTCCCGCGAGCTCATCGGCGACCGTGCCGCCGTGTACACCAAGCGACTCTCGCCCTCGGGTTCCGGGGGCTCAGAGACGACCTATGTGCTGGTGCAGCAGGTGAAGGCGGACATGCGCTCGGTCACATGGGACGAAGCGCGGGCCATGGTTGCGCACGACGCGGTGGGAAAGGGCATGGAGCGGGCCAAGAGCGCCGCGGCGGGCGCCCTTGATCGGGCCGAGATCGATGCGCCGCGCCTGGAGCAGAACAAGGCGCGCGTGGTGCTGCCGATGCGTGTGCCGCTGCCCGACGGCCGGTGGATGCGGGGTGTCTCGTTCGGCATGCTCGGATCGGGCGGGGTGACGTTCCTGCACTGCTACGCGCTGGAACGTGAGTTCCCGGCGGTCGAGCCGGTGTACGCGGCGATGGCGGATTCGTTCCGATACGACGAGGGCTGGGGGTTTGTTGCCGCCGCGGTGGCGGTCGCGGGGGAGAGCGCGGGCGGCGCTCGTAACGACGGGCCGCGCGGTTCGGTGATCGAGCGCTCGCTGTGGGCCGGCGCACTCGGCGGCGTGGTCGCGGCGGCGGTCATCGGAGCGCGATCGATGCGGGGGCGAGCGGGGGGGCGAGCGGGGGGACGAGCGGGGGGGCGGACGCAAGCAGACGGCGGCGTTCGGCACGAGGGCGGCCCGTCCGGGAGCGCGCCATCGTGAGTTCTCCAACGTGTCCCTCGCGCCTCGCGCGCCGCGGCGTCCGAACGCACGCGACCAGCCTCCTGACCGTCTCGCACGTTCTCGATCCGTGACTCATCGTCAACTCCGCTTCGAACCCTGCCCCAACCCTTTCTTCCCACGATTGACCATGCACACCAACCACGCTCCCAGCGCTCCCGTGACCAGCTCCGCCGCGGCCCCGCGCCGCTCGCTCCCGCTGCCCCTTCGCGGAGCGCTCAACCCCGGACGGACGGCGGACGTCACAACGCCGGGGTCGTTCGCGAACGCGCCGGACCTGGGCGGGCCGCTGATGTTCAGCAGCCCCGACGCGCCGGGGATGCCGCCCCCGAGCGACAAAACGGCGTGGGATTTCCTGCCCGATGGTTGGACAATGGAGCGAGCGGCCGGGTGGCCACGTGAGCACGAAAAAGGGTGGTGTGGAGACGCAATCCTTTCTGCAAATCCGCGTGTGCCCTCGGTGCCCGCCGCTCTGATTCCCCCCCACCTTTCCGCCCGGCCTCACGACCGTGCGGCCACTGCGATCTTCCCCACCGCCCGCGGCGAGGTGTTGCGTGTGACGTACCCCGCCGGGTTCCGTCCGGTGACGCAGCTCGAGTTCGCGCGGCTGGGCGTCGTCACGCCGCAGATGCGCCGCGTCGCCCAGCGCGAGCCGCACTTTGATGAGCTGACGGGCGGGCACGGCGCGGAGGCGGTGCGCGACGAGGTGGCGGCGGGGCGGCTGGTGATCCCCGCGAACATCCACCACCTGGGGCACCGGCTCGACCCGATGTGCATCGGACGCGCCAGCCGCACCAAGGTGAACGCGAACATGGGTGCGTCGCCGGTATCATCGGGCACGCACGAAGAGGTGGAGAAGTTGAAGTGGGCCGAGAAGTGGGGCGCGGACACGGTGATGGACTTGTCGACGGGCGGAAACCTCGATGAGTGCCGGGCGGCGATCATCCGGAACGCGACGGTGCCGATCGGGACCGTACCGATCTACTCGATGATCATCGGGAGGAAGATCGAAGACCTCGACTGGCCGACGATCGAGGCGTCGCTCAGGCACCAGTCGGCGCAGGGAGTGGACTACTTCACCATCCACGCCGGCGTCCGCCGGGCGCACCTGAAGCACGTCAAGAACCGCCTCATCGGCATCGTCTCCCGCGGCGGGTCGCTGCTCGCCAAATGGATGCTGGTGCACAACGACGAGAACATCATGTACACCCGCTGGGAGGACATCTGCGACATCCTGCGCGAGAGCGACGTCACGTTCTCGATCGGTGACGGCCTGCGCCCCGGCGGGCTCGCGGACGCGACGGACGCCGCGCAGATCGCGGAACTGGAGACCCTGGGCGAACTGACCGAGCGCGCCTGGCGGCGCGGGGTGCAGGTCATGATCGAGGGGCCCGGGCACGTGCCGTTCGACCAGATCGAGTGGAACGCCAAGGCGCAGCGCACGCTGTGCCACGGGGCTCCGTTCTACGTGCTGGGGCCGCTGGTGACCGACATGTTCCCGGGGTACGACCACATCACCAGCTGCATCGGCGCGACGGCGATGGCCTACCACGGCGCGGCGATGCTGTGCTATGTGACGCCGAAAGAGCACCTGGGGCTGCCGAAGAAGGACGATGTGAAGCAGGGGTGCATCGCGTACAAGATCGCGGCACATGCCGCGGACGTAGCCCTCGGCATCCCCGGCACGCGCGACCGCGACGACGACCTGACAAAGGCGCGGGCGGCGCTGAACTGGGAGAAGCATTTCGAACTCTCCTTCGATCCCGACACGGCGCGGGCCTACCACGACGAGGACCTCGACGTGGACACCGACTTCTGCGCCATGTGCGGGCACGACTGGTGCAGCGTGCGGATCAGCAAGGAGATCCAGGAGTTCGCCAGCGGCAAAGCCGAGGGCTTCGAGCGCATCGGCGCGGGCGGCAAACCCGGCGCGCCGATCAAAACCGCGGCATTGACGGAAGAGCAGCAGGCGATCCTGAAAGCCCGCGGCGTGCTCTCGCCGGAGGAGATCCACAAACTCGCGGCGAAGACAAAGAAGGCCGTGGGGGCGCTTGATGCGAAGGCGTCGTGCCATTCGGACTATGTCGACCCCGAGGCGGCGAAGAGGCTGCAGGAGAGCAAACTGGTGCAGGTGGACGTGCGCCCGGCGCTGGGAATTGCCAAGGAGGATCGCGTGGTGTGACGCGGAAGCCCGCCGAGACCACCGGGCGTGACGTCAGAACGGGTGATGGTCGTCTCGCCCGGCACGCCGGCGATCACGCCGCCATGCGGCGCTCCGCCGCTTTCGGGCTCCGAGCCGCCGCTTCGGCGCCCTTGACCATCGCCCCCGCCACGGCGTTCAGTGCCCAAGCCCAATCCTCACGCAGCTCCGCGTTCCACGCCGCCCCGGTCACGCGCTCCAGAGCGTCGAGCATCGTCGCGCCCACCAGCGGATAGTGCTCGGGCTTGGCGCCGTAGCCAACGTGACGCGCACCCATCTCCATCAGCGCCGGTTCGAGGGCTGTCATGTTGTCGGCGTGCTTGACCACCAGCGCCACAGCCGCGGCGAGGTGCTGCTTCTGACCCGTCATGTCCTTGGGAAACAGCGGGCGCACCTCCGGGTAACGCTCGAACAACAGCGAGTAGAACGTGTCCATCAGATCGCCCGCGCGCGGCGCAACCAGGTTGAATGAGGAACGGATGCGCTGGACTCTCTCGGCGGTCATGGCCTCTTCCTCCGGTGGTGCGGGGTGAGAATGATGAACGATCGGGCACCTCATCGGCAGCCCAGGGTGAACCCTGAAGACATGTCCGAGAAAATGGCGGCGGGTCTCGGGACGGAGGAGCAGGCGCAGGCAGCGGGCGACTTGCTTCGGCCATGACGGTGACGTCATCATGGCGGCATGAAAGCCCCACTTGCCCTCATGATGCTCTGCCTGGTCCTGCAGGCGGCGTCCGGCTGCGGCCCCCACCGCTGGACCCGCACCGCGCGGGTCCCCCCGCCCCCAACCCTCACCCCCGACCGCCACGCCGCCCTCGAATCCGACCTCGCCGCCGCCGAACAGGCACTCCAAGCCAACCCCCACTCCGAAGACGCCGCCATCTGGGTGGCACGCCGCCTCGGCTACCTCGGCCGCTACGAGGACGCCATCGACACGCTCACCCGCGCCGCCGCCGAACACCCGCGCTCCTACCGCGTCCTCCGCCACCGCGGCCACCGCTGGATCACCGTGCGCCGCTTCGACCTGGCCATCACTGACCTCTCTCGCGCCTGGGATCTCGCCCAGCATCACCCCGACCAGATCGAGCCCGACGGCGCGCCGACCCCGGGGGTGCCGCCGCGATCGACGGATCACTCGAACATTCTCTACCACTGGGGGCTGGCTCACTACCTCCGCGCGGAAAACGACCGTGCCGCGAGCCTCTTCGCGCAGGCGGCGGGACTGCCGCTGAGCAACGACGACAACCGCGTTTCGTGCGGGCATTGGCGCTACCTGGCGCTGATGCGGCTGGGGCGACGGGCGGAGGCCGACGCGCTGCTGGCGACCATTGACGAATCGATGGACGTGCGAGAGAACGGCGCGTACCACCGGCTGCTGCTGCGGTATAGGTCGGTGCCCCCGCCCGGCCTTCCCGGCGAGAGCGAACTCAACGACCCGGCGTTCGCCTACGGCGTCGCGGCGCACCTGATGCTCCACGGCCGGCACGACGAAGCGCGGACGCTCCTGCGTCGCGTGGTCGCGGAGAGCAACCCCGCGGCGTTCGGGCACATCGCCGCCGAAGTCGATCTCGCGCGGCGCGGCCCGTGACGGCGTCGGCGCGCCCGCGGGGTTCTAGAGCCGCGAGATCGGCAGAAAGTCCCGCGACTGCCCCTTCGCCCACGCCTCAAAGCGCGGCCAGAAGACCTCCTTCAGCAGGATCTTCACGCACGCCGCCGCGGGGATCGACACCATCACGCCGTAGAACCCCGCGAGCGTGCCGCCGGCGAGCACCGCGAAGAGAATGGTGGGCGTGTCCATGCCGGTGGCCTTGCCCTGGATCAGCGGGGTCCAGATGTAATCGTCGGTGGCCTGGACGATCCAATAAAGGACGCAAGGCGCTCCGACAACCCACCACCAGGTGGTCTGCCACTCGACTTGGCTGGGGTTGAGCCACATCAGCACAATCGCGACCGGCACGCCCAGCAGCGCCAGATAGGGCACCAAGCTGAGCACGCCGACGATGACCCCGACCACGAGCGGCGCGGGGACGCCGATGAGCCAGAAGCCAGCGGTGAACAGCACGATCAGGATCGCCGAGATCAGCAGCCTTCCGCGGATGAAGGCGGCGATCACGCGGTCCATCTGCGAGACGATGTCGACAACGCGGTCGCGGCTGCGCTCGGGGATCAGCGAGGTGAGGCGGTCCTTCACGCCGTCCCACGCGGTGCAGATGAAAAAGAAGAAAAACAGCGTCAGGAACAGCGTGAAACCGAGGTAGAAGCCGCTGAGCAGGACACCCCACAGCGCGCTGAACGCGTCCCGTCCCGAGCCGATCAGGCTGCCGGTGAGCCAGCGCCGCACCTGGGGGGCGTTCTCCTGCAGCCAGTCATAGGCCCAGTCGGCCCACCGCTCCGCGGCGGTGGGCTCCGGGCCCACCGTCACGCCGCCTTCGGGGGTGGCCGAAGCGCGGTCGGGGGCGGGGCCAGCACCCGCGCTTGATTCGGGCGGACGGCTGATGGTCAGTTCCGGGTGCCGCCGCTGCAGGTCGACCAGGAAGTCCCGCATATCACGCCACGCGCCGGCGGGGACCCGTTCTCGCAGGGTCTCATCGGCGGGGGCGCGGACCGAGTCGGTGAAGCGCCCAAAGTTCCTCGAAAGCCCGTCGGCCACCCGCGCGCCCTGCGCCACCGCGAAGCCGCTCCCAACGACCAGCGGCGTGACGACGACAACCGCCGCGACGATGATGACCAGCACCGCCGCCATGGGCCGGCGCATCCGCCACGGCCCCCCCGCGCCCCCGGCCCGCGTCAGCCGCGAAACCACCGGCTCCACCAGGTACGCCAGCGCCATCGCCAGCAGCAGCGGCACCGTCACCGTGCGCAGCACGTAGCCCAGCCACACGATCCCGACCAGCATCGCGATCACCAGAAGGTCGCGGACCGGTTGAATCTGCCACAGGCGGATCCGTCGCCAGTCGCCCCCGGTGCCTCCGACATTGGCGGCGGGGGCCGGGGCGGCCGCACCGGGAGACCTCGCGACCTCCGTAGGTTCACCTTCCGCCAGGTCCGGAGATCGGGGCTCTTCGTGCGGCATGCAACGGGCAGGGTACACCACTCTGGGGCGCGTTGGGCCGCGCGATCGGCGATCCGTCTGTCGTACCGCTCAAGGCAACCGCCACGGCCTGGCAGTCAACCATCTCCCAGGCACCCCGCCGTGGGATGCGGGATCGCGGCGCGAGGGGTCGCTGGGCTCGGCACGGGATTGACCGGACCGGGGGGCCTGCCCGCTCGCTGACGCCTCTCGAGAATCGGCGGGCATCAGACCTTGAGCAGACCAAGCCTCGCGGCCTCGTCGCGGAGTTCCTTCTCGGCGAGGTGCCAGTTGGTTTCTTGGTCGCCGCCGAAGCGTTGCCACCGAAAGTACGCCGCCTTCGCGATCGCCTCGTGCGAGATGGTGATCGAGGGCACGCCGTGGGCGGCGGAGGGTTTGGCCTCCACACCCGAGGCCGGACGCGCGGGGGCTTCTCGGGCCGCCTTCCCATCGGGAGCGGCGGCGGGGGCCGCTGCGGGGGTCGAAGCAGGGGTCAAGGCAGGATTGGCCGCGGGGGCGGGCAAGGCGGTGCTGCCTGACTTGATGAACTTCTTGAGGGGATTCATGAGCAAGCCTCCGTCTTCGGGAAACCATTGTTCCCGTTGGAGGCTGATTCGTCCATCGCGGCGACCGGACTTTGGGTTTTTTCGCCAGCCACAGGAACGCGGAGCGGGCGGATCAGAGCCTCGGGCTGTCGTCAAGGGAGACGAACTTCGTGCTGTCGTCGAACCCGTCGTTGATGGACGCTTCCTGTTCCGTCGAGAGCAAGGCACGCACTTTGCTACGGTACTCGCGGTCGAGCTTCAACCGCTCCAGCCGGACCTTGCCCAAGGGCGAGTCGTCGGCGGCGTCGGCGAACTCGTTGCCCCGGGCGTCCTCCTCGCTGATGGTCCCCAGGGCCACCGCCAGGCGGCTGGGGACACGCGATTCCTCCCACGCCTGGTACTCCTTGACGGTCTTCTTCGTCAGTTCGTGGACGCGGGCGGCGTACTCCTTCTGGATCGCGGCCATCTCGGCGCGCTCCGCCGAGTCGAGGCCGCCGACCTTCGCGGCGGCTTCAAGAAATCGCTCGGCGGGCGTCTCGCGGTTCCACCACACCACGCACTCGGAAAGAAACCGGTCGAGGAACTTCTTGCGTGAGGCGTCGGAGAGCTCGACGCTGATCTCCCGCACGTACCGCTCGTTGATCTCGCGGACACGGACCCGGTTGCGCACGCTCTCCCTCCGGTGGGAAAGGGCCTTCTGGGGGTCGTTCTTGAGCAGGTCCTCCATCTCGTCCTTGTGGGCGTCGACGAAGGCGTCCCGGGCCTTCATCGCGATGTCGAGTTCGTTGGCGTAGCGTTCGAGCAGTTCGACGACCCTGGGGCTCTCGGCCGCGGCCGGGTCGATCGAGGCGATCATGGCGACAACGTCCACGCCCTCGCCGCTCATCCAGGAGTTCGCCAGCAGGCGCGGGCGACGGAGTTCGCGCTCGACGACCGGCCACATCGCCTCCTGCTCCTTGGTCAGCATCGCGGTGAGGTCGGCGAGGAAGGCCTTTTCGAGTTCCTCCTTGCGCTTCTCCCATTTCTGCACCTCGGGGCTGATGCGCTTCTGGTACGACTCGCGCTGCATCAGCTCGGCCTCTTCCGAGAGTTCGCGGATGCGCTGGCGGGCCAGATTGCCCTCGGCCCGCACCTCGGCGTCGTGGGCCTCGAACAGGGCGACCAGCGAGGCCCGGTCCTGAGGGGCCAACTTGAGCACGCGCGAAAGCACGTCGATCTCGCCGCGCGTGACCTTGGGCTTGAAGGTGTCAGCGCCGGTATGACCGTACGAAACCGAGCCAGAAGTCTGGGCCCGGGCCACAGCCGCAAACGCCATCGAAAGGGCGAGTGCGGCGACGAGGCGAGCGGCGGGAACGATCGGCGAGCGGCTGTGCATGGGCGGGTTCCCGGGCGGCGAGGTGTCGGCGACGCTGGCACCCCGGGGCCATTCACCGGGAAGGCACAGCACCCCCACCGAGACGCGCCGGAGCCGCTTGACCGTCGGCTTGAATGGCGGGGGTCAGTTGGCGGTGTTCCCACGCGGGCGTTCCCCGCCGCGGCCCCCGCCGGGGATCATGTTCCGCCAGTTTCCGCCGCGGGGTCGCTCGGGGAGCTTGGACCGCTGGTCCTCATTCAGGACCGATCTGATCTTCTCGAAGGTCTTTTCCTCGAGCTCGCGGCGTTGGTCGCGGAGGTCGGAAGCGCCCTCGTTGCCGCCGCCGCCCATGCCGAACATCTGCATGGCCGAGCGGGTCATCTCGGTTTCCTCGATGGAGGCGGCGATCTTCCGCTGGATGGGCTCGACCTGCTGCTCAAAGCTGGCCTTGATGGTGTTGATCTGCTGGCGCTGGTCCTCGGAGAGGTCCTCGAGCCCAAGGGCCGTCTCGAAAGAGCGGGTCACATAGTTCGGGCGGTACACCCGCGGGAAGCTGGCCTCCTGCACCTCGCGCTCGAACTCGGCGTGACGGGCCTCGGGAAGCCCCGCCTCGATCTGGCGGGCGTAGCGCTTGTTGACCTCCTTGACTTTCGCCGCGGCGTCGCGGGCCTTGTTGAACAACTCTTCGATCTTGTCCATCTGCTGGTTGAACCACAGGTTCGCCCCCTGCCCCATCCCTTCTTGGTACGCCTTGTCGCGCTCCGCCAGCACCCGGTCCAGTTCCAGTTCATACTGGTCCAGCAGCGGCTGCACCGGCGCGAGTTCCTCGGGCGTCAACTTCATCTCACGCTTGAGAATCCGCACCAGGTCCACCGCCTCGCCGCTGAGGATCCCGCCCCGAGGCACGCTCTGCTCGCGTCGCCGGGCCCGCTCCACCGCGGGCCACTTGGCCGCTTGCTCTTCGGTGAGCAGCAACTTGAAATCATCGAAATAGGCCTTCTCCGCCTTCTCAATCTTGGCCTGGAAGCCCTGCATCAACTTGCCGGCGTCACGCCAGATCGAGTTGTCGCCCGTCTCGCGGGCTTCGTCCCGCATCGCCTCGAACGCCGTGCGCATCTCCTGGCGCACGGCGGAGAACTCGGTGTTGAACCCCTCCAGCATCCCTTTGGCGTTCTCAATCTGTTCGGGTGTCAGAGCGAGCATCTCGGCGTAACGCTCGATCTCCCGGCTATCGATGGTCGGCTCGTCCCAGTTCCCGCCGCCCATCATGCCACGCCCGAACTGAGCGCTCGCACCGGGGCAGGCCAGGAGCGTGGCGGCCGCGAAGGCGACGACGGCCGCCAGCGGGCGCGCAAACCGGGTCCATGCGGACCGTGCAGAAGAAAATGTGGATCGGTTCACGGGGCTCTCCATGGAGGAATCGTTTGAGACGAGGGTGGCGGGTGGACGTTCGCGGGCATCGAGCGGGCCGATGCCGGGCGGTACCCCGGAAGGTGCCAGAAATGAACCTTTCAAACGGGTGATTGTTGCAGGGTCGCGGGCGGGAAACCGGGGGGGCGGGTGATTGTTCGGGCGGCCCCGGGCGGGGGTTTTCCCGATCCGGGGTAGCATGAGGTCTTCCCAGATTGCCACGGAGGCCCCTGATGCCGCTGATGAACACGGACCGATCGCGCATGTCGGGGGGGCGTCCGCGCGTCCCGCCTCGTCTGCTGATCGCGCTGGTGATCGCGCTGGTGTCGATCGGGGGCTACTACCTGAACTCGAGCAAGAACCCGGTGACGGGGCGGACGCAGCAGGTCGCGCTGACGATGGAGCAGGAGATCGCGCTGGGGCTTCAGAGCGCGCCGGAGATGGCGCGGCAGTTCGGGGGACTTTCAAGCGATGCCCGGGCGACGCAACTGGTCAAGGGCGTCGGGGCGGACATTGTGGCGGCGCTGCCGCCGGATGCACCCCCCTACCGCCACGAGTTTCATCTGCTGGCGGACGCGCGGACGGTGAACGCGTTCGCTCTGCCGGGGGGCCAGGTGTTCATCACGACGGGGCTGCTGTCGCGGCTGGAGACGGAGGGTCAGTTGGCGGGGGTGCTGGGCCACGAGGTGGGGCACGTGCTGGGGCGTCACTCGGCTCAGCAGATGGCCAAGGCGCGGCTGGCGCAGGGGCTGGCCGGGGCGGCGGGGATGGCCGGGGGCGAGACGGCGCTGGGCGCCCAGAGCGCGGAGGCGGTGGCGGGGATGGTCGGGAAGTTCCTATTGTTGAGTTACGGGCGCGAGGACGAACTGGAGGCGGATCGGCTGGGGCTGCGGTTCATGCACGCGGCGGGGTACGACCCGCGCTCGCTGATCGGGGTGATGAAGATCCTGGAAGAGGCCTCCGGCGGTGCTGCCGCGGGTCGGAGCGAGTTCGCCGCGACGCACCCCAACCCGGGTCGGCGGATCGAGGTGATCGAGCGGACGATCGCGGAGATGTTCCCGGGCGGGGTGCCGGAGGGCTTGAGGCCCTGAGCGAAGGCAGGGCCGGACCGGGTGCCGCTGAGACCACAGTCTCAACAGCGGTACACTGGCGTCATGCCCGCCTCCAGAGCCAAGCCGCCGCAGAGAGCCGCGTCCGCTCCGCCCGCCGTGCCCGGCGCGGACGGGTTGCCGGCGATGCCGGAGATCTTTGAGCCGCTGTGCGCGGTGTTCCGTCGGTACCTCAAGAGCGTGGGTCAGAAGTACACGCCCGAGCGCGCGCAGGTGCTGGACGTGCTGCTGGAGTTTGACGAGATCTTCCAGGCGGACCAGTTGCTGGAGCGTTCGCGGGTGAAAGGGTACCGGGTGAGCAAGGCGACGCTGTACCGGACGATCAAACTTCTGCAGGAGGCGGGGATCATCCAGCAGGTGCTCTTCGACGCGGAGCACGCGAACTACCAGTTGGCGTACGGCCGCCGTCCGCGGGACCTGGTGATCCGGGTGGACACGCACCAGGTGCTGCAGATCGAGGTGCCGGAGTTGGTGGAACTGCGGGAGGCGATCTGCAAGCGTCTGGGGCTGAAGGCGCAGGGGCACCGGTTTCAGATCTTCGCGGCGGGGATGTCCTGAGAGCCAGCGTCCGCCGCTTCTCGGCGGCGAACGGGCCCGGCGTCCGACGCTAGGCCGCGTCGTCGCGGGCGATCATGACGGCTCCGACGGTGAAGCCGACCGCGCCGATGGCGAGCAGGACGGCGCACGGGAGCAGCATGTCCGACAGCGAGGAGCCGCGCCACAGGCCGCCTTCGAGGGCGAGGATGCCCCACTTGACGGGGCTGACGGAGCTGGCGGTCTGGAGCCACCGCGGCATGACGAACAGGGGGATCGACCCGCCGCCGACCATGGTGAGCACCAGCATGACGCTCCATCCCATCTGTCCGGAGCCGGTTCTGCGCCCGACGACGGCGAGGAGCATCATGACGCCGACGAAGCACAGGGCGACGCAGGCCATGCCGAGGGCGAGCATGGGCCACGACACGGGGCGGACTCGGAACACGAGCACGGCGAAAAGGAGCATCAAGGCGCCGACGGCGAGCGTGGTGATCAGGCAGGCCAGGGCCTTGCCGGTCAGCACGCGGGTCCACCCCAGGGGCGACATGCGGAGGCGGACCAGAGTGCCGCTGGTGCGTTCGGCGAGGAGGGAGACGGCAAAGCCGCTGCAGCAGCCGACGACGCCCCACATGATGGCCTGTGCGAAGGTGACGGCGTAGGCGTTTTTGGGGCCGAAGCGCTCGCGGGGCTGGATGTCGATGGTCTTGATGGTGACGGGGCCGAAGCCCGCGCCGGCCGCGGCGGTGTCCGCGTTGGGCTCCGGCGGCTCGGTGCCGGGGGGCCGCGCTTCGGGCTGGCCCGTGCTCTGGGTGAGTTTCTCCGCGGCGCCGAGGGTGTCGTCGAGGCTCTTGTAGAAGCCGTCGAGCTCGCTGCGCCGGGCGGGGGTGATGAGGCCGAGGAGTTTGACTTGGGCGCGGGCGTCCCTCGCCATGCCGCGCATGACGGTGGGGTCGCTGAAGGCTTCGCTGAATCGCTCGAAAGCGAGTTCGGTGAGGAGGCCCCGGATCATGCCGGCCTCGGCGGCGCGGGAGGGGTCGGACCCGACCTCGAGGGCGACGCGGGAAGGGGCGAAGATGTTGCTCGCCGAGGCGCCGAAGCCCTTGGGGATGACGACAACGGCGGCGACCTCGCCGGCGCGGACGCGTTTGACGCCCTCGTCGCGGTTGGGGGCGGGGCGGGTCTGGAAGTCGCCGCCGTCGTTCATGCGCTGGATGAAGTCGGCGCTGGCGGGGGTGTTGTCCTCATCGACGACGACGGTCTGGATGCGGCGCGGGCCTTCCTCGCCGCCGCCGGCGAAGATGGTGCCGAAGAACACGCCGATGAGGACGGGGAAGACGAAGGTGAAGAACAGGCCGGAGCGATCTCGGAGCAGGAGCAGGATGTCCTTGCGTGCGAGGGCGAGGATGGGCGAGAGGAAGCTCGTCATCAGTCTCGGAGCCTCCGGCCGGTGAGTTTGAGGAAGACGGACTCGAGGTTGGGTCGCTCGACGCGGACGCCGCTGACGCCCGGGGTCGCGAGGGCCCGCTGGAGTTCCTGGAGGGGGTCGGTGGTGCGGACGATCGAGTCCTGGCCCTGGCGGGTGATGTGGACGGCGGTCTCTTCGCCGTGGCGGGCGATGAGGTCGTCAACGGTGCCGAGGGCGAGGACTTTTCCGCGTTCGACGATGGCGACACGGTCGCACAGACGCTGGGCCTCCTCCATGTAGTGGGTGGTGTAGACGACGGTGCGGCCCTGGGATCGGAGGGTGAGGACGAGGTCGAAGAGGGCGTTGCGCGACTGCGGGTCGACGCCGGCGGTGGGCTCGTCGAGCAGCACGAGTTCGGGGTCGTTGACCAGGGCGGCGGCGAAGTTGAGGCGGCGCTTCATGCCGCCGGAGAAGGTGCCGACGCGGGAGGCGGCGCGGTCGGCGAGGCCCACGAGTTCGAGGAGTTGCTCGATGCGCGCGGCGCGGGCCCGCGGGTCCATCGGGTAGAGGGACGCGAAGAAGCGGAGGTTCTCGCGTGCGGTGAGGGCGTCGTAGAGGGCGATGGACTGGGGTGCGACGCCGATGCGCGCGCGGACGCCGGCGTCGCTCGGTGACCCGGCGTCTCCGACGCGGACCGAGCCGGAGTCGGGGGTGAGCACGCCCATGCACATGGCGATGGTGGTGCTCTTTCCGGCGCCGTTGGGGCCGAGCAGGCCGAACACCTCGCCGGGGCGAATCTCGAGCGAAAGGCCATCGACCGCCACGAGGGGCCCGAAGGACTTGCGGAGGTCGGTGAGTCGGAGCATCGGGCGAGTGTACGGGTGGGAAACGGGGGTGCGTTCGGGGCGTCAGACGGGCGCGGGCCAGCCCTCGCGCGTGAACAGGCCGTCCCTGTGGAAGACCTCGCCATCGGCGGCGATGGTTCCCCCGGCGCCGCCGGCGCCGCGCGGGCGAAGATCGCACACCATGTCCCAGTGCAGGCCGCTCTTGTTGCTGCTTCCGCTCTCGGGGTAGCCCGCGCCCACGGCGGCGTGGAAGGTGCCGCCGATCTTCTCGTCGAAGAGGGTGTTCTTGCTGAACTCCTTGATGGCGTAGTTGGTTCCGATGGCGATCTCGCCGAGCACGCGGGCCCCGGCGTCCTGGTCGAGCATCTTGATGAGGAAGTCCTCGTTCTTCCGCGCCGAGGCTTCGACGACGCGCCCGCCCTTGAACTTCAGACGGATGCCCTCGACCTCGCGGCCCTGGTACACGCCCGGGAAGGTGTAGTGGACGATCCCGTCGACCCCCTTGGGACCGGCGAAGACCTCGCCGTCGGGGAAGTTGGAATCGCCGGCGCAGTTGATCCATGTCGAGCCGTCCACGCTGACGGTGAGGTCGGTGGGTTCGGTGGCGCCCTCGGGCGGAGGGGCCTGGAAGCGGACGGACTTCTTGG
The DNA here is from genome assembly GCA_964509325.1 of uncultured Phycisphaeraceae bacterium. Classification (GTDB taxonomy): domain Bacteria; phylum Planctomycetota; class Phycisphaerae; order Phycisphaerales; family UBA1924; genus JAFLCM01. The sequence continues at coordinate 15,570 of CAZDYM010000003.1, read as the reverse complement.
TGTTGAGCCAGTCGGCGAGGCGCTGCTGGCGTTCGCTGATCTGGCGCCACGCCGCGGCGGGGTCGGGGAGGTGGAGCAGGCCCGCTCGGAAGACGAACTCCTCGTACTGGTCGAGGCTCATCTCGGCGTCCTGGGCGCTGGCGTTGGTGGGGTACTGGGTGCCGACCCAGCGGAGGGCGCCGGAGGCGGAGCGCTCCATGAAGCGGTTCATCATGGGGGCCTGGGCGGCGGAGAACCGGGCGAGACGGGAGGAATCGACGCGGCTCTTACGCTTGGTGTTGGTCTCGGCCCAGAAGGAGATCCGGGCGTCGATGGTCTCGATCGTCTGCATCATCAGCGGGCTGAGGTAGGCGATCTGCTCGTCGGTGGCGACGTCGAAGAAGGAGTCTTCGAGTTCCTCGCTCATGGGCATCCAGAACGGGTTGCCGCCGGCGCGGAGGACGGCTTCGTACGTGGCGCGGATGGCGGGCATGGATTCGGGGCCGCCTCGGATCGCGACGAGGTCGCCCTTTTTCACCTTGACGGAGTAGTTGACGAGGACGTCGGCGAGTTTGTGGATTCGTGGGTCGCGCATGCGTGGACTGTACCGCGCCCCGCGGAGCGAACGTGCCGCCGTCCGGTCGTCGGGTGGGCGCGAGAATCGCCCGAACGCGCCGAGCCGGGGACGGGTCGGTGGCGCGAGAAGGCGGGTGCGCCGGAGGACTTTCGCGGGGAAATCCGCTATCCTTCACCCCCTTTTCGGCCCCGCGTACCAAGGTCTACCGAACCCCTCCCCGGAACCCCCCATGCTCGGCAAAGTCTTCAAGGCCTATGACATCCGCGCCACCTACCCCGACCCCCTGAACGAAGCGATGGCGTGGCAGATCGGGTACGGGTGCGGGGTGTTCCTGCTCGGAGACGCGGCGGCGGCCGGCGAGACCACGCCGATGATGAAGCAGGTGGTGGTGGGTCACGACATGCGGACGCACTCGCCAAAGCTGCGGGACGCTCTGTGCAAGGGGATCACCGACGCGAACGCGCACGTGATCGACGTGGGGATGGTGGACACGCCGTTCGTGTACTTCGCGATCAATCACCTGGACTGCGCCGGGGGCGTGCAGGTGACGGCGAGCCACAACCCGCCGCAGTACAACGGGATGAAGGTGAGCAAGCGGAAGGCCAAGCCGGTGGGCGAGAGCACGGGCCTGAGCGAGGTGCGGAAGCACGCGGCGATGGTGGAACCGAACGTGAAGGGGAAGGGCTCGGGGCGGATCGAGAAGCGCGACCTGTGGGACGCGTACCGCGAGCACGTGCTCTCGTTCTGCAAGACGCAGGGCAGGAAGATCAAGGTCGTCATCGACGCCAGCAACGGGATGGCCGGCACGATGGTGCCCAAGGTGTTCGGCCGGAACGGCGAGAACGTCAAGGGGCTCAGCATCGTCGAGCTGTACTTCGACAACAGCAAGGGCACGTTCGTCCACGAGCCGAACCCGCTGGTCGCGGCGAACCTTCGCGATCTGCAGGCCCGCGTGGTGGCGGAGAGCGCGGACTTCGGCGTGTGCTTCGACGGCGACGCCGACCGCTTGATGGTCGTGGACGAACTGGGGCAGATCGTGGGGTGCGACCACCTGACGGCGTGGCTGGCGTCGTGGTTCCTCAAAAACCACAGGGGCAGCGCCATCGTGTACGACCTGCGTTCGAGCAAGGCGGTGGAGGAGGACGTGCTGAAGGCCGGGGGCAAGCCGGTTCGGTCGCGCGTGGGGCACGTGTTCATGAAGGCGAACCTGGCGGAGCATCGGGCCGTGTTCGGGGGGGAACTGTCCGGGCACTTCTACTTCCAGGGCAACTTCAACGCCGACTCGGGGGCCATCGCGCTGAGCGTGCTGCTGACGGCGTGGGTGGAGAGCGGGGGCAAGCCCATGAGCAAAATCATCGCCCCGATTGCGCGCTACAAGCAGTCCGGCGAGATCAACTTCGAGGTGGAGGACAAGGACGGCGCGCTGGCCCGCTTGAAGGCCGACTTCGGGTCCGGGCCCGGGGCCAAGGTTGACGAGCTCGACGGCGTGACCATCGACTGTTTCGCCAAGGAGGGCTGGTGGTGCAACGTCCGCAAGAGCAACACCGAGCCGCTGCTGCGGCTGAACCTCGAGGCCCGCGACGACAAGACGCTCCAAAGGATGCTGAATAAGATCGCCCCCCTGCTCGGGAAGCAGGTGGATCATTGACGCGGGAAGCGGGGTCCGGAGACAAAGGCACGCTCGCTGATGACCCGACGGCCCCGCTTTGTCCGGGGGATGGGGGATAGGGTGTCGGGTCTTCGTCGCCTCGCGCGGCTCGTCGGGTGCGACGACGAGGACGCGGCGAATCCCCGACGCCCGCTCCCCCGTCCCCGACTTCCGCACCATACCACTCCCACCTTCATTCATGCCTCCTCTCTCCCTCATCATCACCGGGTGCAACGGGCGTCTCGGCAGGGCCGTGGGCGACCTCGCGTGCGCGCGCGGGCATAAGGTGGTGGGCCTCGACGCCGCGCCGGCGCACGGGAGGCCGCACGCGGTGGTGGTGGACGACCTGCGACACGCGCCGGCGATCCATCGGGTGTTCGATCGGCTGGGGCAGGTCCCTGACGCCGTGGTGCACCTGGCGAACCACACGAACTCCCTGGCGGCGCCGGCCGAGGTGGTGCTGCGAGAGAACCTGGCGATGAACACGTCGGTGTTCATGGCGGCGGCGCAGGCTGGGGTGCGGCGGATCGTGTTCTCGTCGTCGGTGCAGGCGTTCGCGGCGAACTTCGAGAACGACGGGACGATGGGGCTGCGGGTGCCGCAACGCCTGCCGTTCGACGAAGCGGTCGAGCCGATGCCCAGCAACGCCTACGGCGTCAGCAAACTGGTGACCGAGCGGCTGCTCGACGCGCTGTGCGATTCGCGCGCGTTCATGCTCCCGGGGCGCGACGCGGGCAGCGGGCTGTCGGCGGCGAGCCTCAGGCTGCCCTACATCCTGAACCCGCAGATGTTCGAGGCCGCGGCGCGGAACACCGGGAACGTGGAGTACCGCTGGGGCGGGCCGGAGGCGTTCGCGTACATCCACGTGGAGGACGCGGCGGAAGCGGTGCTGGCGGCGTGCGCCGCGCCGTTCGAGGGGCACGAGGTGTTCTGGGTTTCGGCGCTGGACCCGCGGGTGGCCTCGACGGTTCCGGAACTGATCGACCGGCACTACATCGGCGTCGCCGGCGCCGAGTCGGCGCGGGCCGCTCGGCGGCTGGTCGATTGCGCCAAGGCCGCGCGGGTGCTGGGGTGGAGGCCGACGCGGCACGTGAGCGCCGAGCGGAAGCGCCTTGGGCTGTCCCCGGTGGGAGAGCTCATCGACTGACCGAGGGACCGCCCCGCGACCCCCGAGCGTGAGCGAGCGGGGAAGATGCGACAACACACGCGGCCCTTCCGGCGACCGGCGGGATGGGCGGGCACGCCCGCTTGCTCAAGGCCCGGGCGGCGGGGGCGGGGCCGGTCATCCATCCGATGAGGCACAGCGCCGCGGCGTGAAACTTCAGGGTGCGCATGATCCGTTCTCCCGCGCGGCACCGCTCGACGCATCGGCACCCTCTGCCGAAGTCAACCGCCGAACCGGCCCGTGAGGACGGAGTATGACCGGGCGGCAAGCCGAACGCACGACAAATCGAGTGAGAACGCGGAAGAAACCCAGAAGCGACAGGTGCGCTGATGGGCCGGGCGCGGTCTTTCCAGGGGTTGCGAGCGAGCGACCTGCCGGTGGGAGCCTTGTCAAATGAAAACCGACCGCTTTCGGAGCGGTCGGCGTGGGGATCTGGGCCGAATCAGGAAGCTGGCGGGGCCGATCAGGCGTCGCCCTTGGCCTTCTTGGTCTTCTTGGGCTTGTCGCCATCGGCCGGAGCGGCCTCAGGAGCGGGAGCGCCGCCCTTGGCCGCGGCCTCTTCGGCCTTGCGGGCTTCGTAGGCGGCCTGCTTTGCGGCGTCCTCGGCGGCCTTGAGATCACGCTCGAGAACACGGTCGGCCTTGACGTTCAACTTGACGCCGGCCTCCAGGTCCGGGGCCAGTTTGATGGTCAGTTCGTAGTGATCGACGCGCTTGATGGCGGCGGGGAGGCGGACATCGCGGGCCTTCACGCCGTAGCCGGCCTTGACCAGGGCCTCGGCGACATCCTGCTGGGTGACCGAGCCGTAGAGCATCCCGAGGTCGTTGCAGGAGCGGACCAGTTCGATCTCGACGCCCTCGAGGCGTTCGGTGAGCTTTTCCTTGTCGGCGCGCTGGCGTGCGACCTCGGCCTCGGCCTCGGCGCGGCGCTGGGAGAGGGCCTTGATCTTCTCGTCCGAGGGCTCGGTGACGAAGCCGCGGGGGAGGAGGTAGTTGCGGGCGTAGCCGGAGCGGACGGTGACGACGTCGCCGACGATGCCGAGCGAGTCGACGTTCTCGGTGAGGAGCAGGGTGACGGTGTTGGGCATGAGGCGCTGTCCTTTCGGGTGAAAGTTGAGGAGCCGCGGGTTCCCGAACATCGGGGGGCGGCCCCAGCGAGGGGGGGGACGCTGTGCTCTGGTCCCGACGCGGTTCGCGCCGGAGGGGTTTCGGAATCAACTGGTGCGGCACGCCGCGCCGTTCAGAACGGGATGTCCTCTTCTCCGATGGGTTCGTGGGCCGGGCCGGCGGGCTGGTTCTGCGGGGCTCGGCCGCCGGAGTAGGAGCGGGTCTGGACCGCGGCCCCGCCGCCCCCGCCGCCGGGAGGGGCGCCTTCGCCTGGCCGGGCGTCGATGAACTGGAACGACTCGACGACGACCTTGAGCTTGCTGCGGTTCTGGCCGGACTCCTTGTCCTGCCACTGGTCGAGGCGCAGACGGCCCTCGAGGTACACCGGGCGGCCCTTCTTGAGGTACTGCGAAAGGATCTCGGCGGTCTTGCCCCAGGCCTCGCAGTCGACGAAGGTGACCTCCTCCTTCATCTCGCCCTCGGGGGTGCGCCACTTTCGGTTGACTGCGAGGCCGATCTGGGCGATCGCCGTGTTGGTGTTGGGCGTGTGGCGCAGCTCGATGTCGCGGGTCAGGTTGCCCATCAGCATGACCTTGTTGAGATTCGGCATGGGGGCTCCGGGGAACGAGAGGGAGGTCTGGGGCGGACGTTGCGTGCCCCGCCGGTCGACGGCGGGGTTTTCTCGGGTTCGATGATCTCACCCCACGGGGGCCGGCGGGGTGCCCGTCGGGCTCAGGCGGCGGCGGGCTCGGCGGGGCTGCCGCGGAGCTGGGCCTCGGTGAGGAGGTCCTGGCGGGCGTCGGTGGCCCTCATCTCGTCGAGGCTCAGGTGATCGACGCGGGCGATGAGCACGCGGAGGATCTTCTCCGACAGGTTGCAATCGCGCTCGAAGCCGGCGAGGTTGGCGGGGTCGGCGGAGAAGTAGGCGAGGATGTAGGTGCCGCGCTTGTTCTTGTCGATCTCGTAGGCGAGGCGTCGCTCGTCCCAGCGCTTCATGGCGATGACGTCGGCGTGGGCGCGCTTGAAGAGTTCTTCGATGTGCTTCACGGTGTCGCCGAGTTGGGCCGACTGGGCGCCGCTGAGGAGGAACATGACTTCGTAGTTGTGCTTGCGGCCCTTGCTGGTGGTGCTCATGGTTGCTCTTTTCTCTGGAGCCGCCCCGACCGGGGTGTTCGCGGGGCGGGCGGCGCTGGGGTGGTCGGGCTCGCCGCCCGACTTGCTCCAACGCCGCGTGGACTCTCGGATTGAACCGCCGGGAACTCCCCGGCGGCGGTTTGGGGTCTTCAGGTCTTCGTGACGGGTGCGGGGCCCGGCACACGGTGTTCTTGGTTCCGGTTTGCGTTTGAAGCGGGGTCCGTCTCGCCGTCGGCGGCTCTTTCCGGGGGCGGGCGGGGAGGCTTGGGCCTTGGCGGGGGCGCGTTGGCGGCGTTCATGGCCGCGTCGAGCCCGCGCCTCAGCCATGTCTCACAGGCGTCCGCGGCCTTGTCGAGCGCGGGGGCGACCAACGCCCACTGCTCTTCGGTGAAGCGTCCGAGGACGTAATCGGCCTGCGGGATCAAGCCGGGGGCGTCCACGCCGATCCGCAGACGGGGATACGCCGCGGAGCCGACGCAGCGTTCGATATCGTTGAGCCCGTTGTGCCCGCCGGCGCCGCCCTCGGGGCGGAGGCGGATCGAGCCGCAGGGCAACGCGATATCGTCCACGAGGACCATGACGTCGGAGCCGAGGTTGAGTTTGTAGAAACGGACCGCCTCGGCGACGGACTGGCCGGAGCGGTTCATGTAGTTCATGGGTTTCATGAACAGGCAGCGGTCCGATGGGCCGCCGCCCGTGGCGCCCGGCTCCCCCGTGTGGCACACGAAGGGAAGCCGGGCCTCGACGACCATGGCGCCGAACTTCGAGCGCGCCACCTCCGCGGCGGCGTGACGGGCGATCAGCCTGTCCACCACCATGAAGCCGGCGTTGTGCCGGGTGCGCTCGTACTGAGCGCCGGGGTTGCCGAGTCCGACGATGAGTTTCATGGAGTCGTGTGAAGGTCCTTGCGGCTGGGTGACGGGCGGTGATCCTCGACCGCCGGGACGACCATCGTCCCGCGACGCGGTTACTTCTTCTTGTCTCCACCGCCGGCCTTGGCGTCCTTGGCGTCCTTGGCGGGGGCGGCGCCCTTCTTGTCGCCGGCGGCGGCTTCGCCCTCGGCGGGCTTCTTGGCGGTGATGACCTCGGGCTGAGCGGGGGCGCCGTCGACCGCGGCGGCCTCGGCGGTCGGGGCCACCTCCTCCTTGGCGATCTGGATCGCGGCGAGGATGTCGTGCGGGTCCGACGCCAGTTCAACGGCTTCGGGGAGCTTGATCTCGGCGGCGCTGATGGCGTGCCCCGCGTCGAGCTGGGTGATATCCACGTCGACGTGATCGGGCAGGGCCAGCACGGTGCAGCGCAGGGTCACCAACGCGGTGGGGTGCAGCAGGATGGCGCCGGCCTTCTTCAGGCCGATCGATTCACCCACCAGCCTCACCGGGACCTTCGACTCGATCTTCTCGTCGAGGCTCACGCGGGCGAGGTCGGCGTGGACGATGTTGGTGCCCAGGTAATCGAACTGGAGGTCCTTGAGGATGACGGTCTCGTCCTTCTGACCCTTCATCTGAACGGTGAAGACGCGCTCACCGCCGGTGAAGTAGCGGATGGCGCTGCGGGCGTCGATGGTGATGTGGGCGGGCTGCTGGCCGTGCCCGTACATGACGGCGGGGAGCCGCCCGGCGGCCCGCTCGCGCTTGGCGTAGCGGCTGCCGATCTTGCTGCGGGTCTGGGCTTCGAGGACGTGCGCGACTTTCATGGGGTGCTCCGTATCGGTCTTGGGGTCTTTGCTCTTGGTTCTGGCGGGTTCGTTGTGCGCTCCGCGCGGTGCGGTCGGCGCCGGGTTGAGTTCAACTCGCTGGCCGGATGCTCCGCGCTCCGTGCCTTCGTGCTTTTACCTTTTGCTCTCCGCGAACCGCTTGAAGAGGGCGGAGACGGACTTGTTCTCGTGGATGTGCCGGATGGCGTCGGCGAAGAGTTTGCTGACGCACAGGGTCTCGACGCGGTCGCGGATGGGGGCGACGCGGTGGTCGTGGGGGATGGTGTTGGTGACGATGATGCGGTCGATCTGGCTCTTTCTGATGCGTTCGATGGCGGGGCCGCAGAACACCCCGTGGGTCGCGGTGACCATGACGCGCCGGGCGCCGGCCTCCTTGAGGACGCGGGCGGCCTCGCAGATGGTGCCGGCGGTCGAGACCATGTCGTCCACCATCAGCACGGTGCGCCCCTTGACGTTGCCGACGATCTGCGAGGCCTGGACCTCGCTCCCGCTGATGCGCTTCTTGAAGGTGATCGCCAGGTCGCCGCCGAGGATGTCCGCGTAGCCGGTGGCGACCTTGACGTTCCCCACGTCGGGCGAGACGACCACCAGGTCGGGCAGTTCGGACCGGATGGTCTCCAGGTAATCAACGAACACCGGGGCGGCGGCGAGGTGGTCCACCGGCAGGTCGAAGAAGCCCTGGATCTGCGCCGCGTGCAGGTCGAGCGCCACCACGCGGTTGAACCCGGCCTGGGTGATGAGGTTGGCGACGAGCTTGGCGGTGATGGGGGTCCGCCCGCGCTCCTTGCGGTCCTGGCGCCCGTAGCCGAAGTACGGGATGACCGCGGTGATGCGCTTGGCGCTGCTCCGCCGCAGGGAATCGGCGAAGATCAGCAGCTCCATCAGGTTGTCGTTGACGGGGTCGCACGTCGAGAGCACCACGAAGCAGTCGCGCCCGCGGACGTCTTCCTCGATGTGGACGATGAGCTCGCCGTCGGGGAACACCTCGGTGCGCGCCGTGCCCAGGGGCAGGCCCAGATGCTCGCAGGTGCGCCGAGTGAGGTCGATCAGGTTGCGACCCGCGAAGACCTTGAGTTCGCCGCCGTTGTCCGTCACGCGGCACCTCCCGCCGTGGCCTTCGACAAACCCGACAGCCGCGCGCGCAGAATCGAATCGACCTCCGCGAGCTGCTCGGGGGTGTTGATGCTGAGCACGTCCTCGGGTGGGACGGCGTCGATCACTTCGACGCGCTTGGAATCGCCCATGAGGAGGGTCGGCACGTCGGTGATGTAGTACTCGCCGGAGCCCTCGTTGCGCTTCACGCGGGCCAGGCCGGCGAACAGGTCCGGGACGCGGAAGCAGTAGTAACTGGGGTTGACCTCGCGCACACCCTTCTGCGCGGGCGTGCAGTGCTTCTCCTCGACGATGCCGGCGAAGCGGCCCGAGGCGTCGCGGACGATCCGCCCGTAGCCGGACGGGTCGGCGATGACGCTGGTGGCCAGGGTGGCCGAGGCGCCGGTGGACCGGTGCCGCTCGAGCAGCGCCCGCAGCGTGTGAGAGCGGATCAGCGGCCCGTCACCGGCGAGCACGAACACGTCACCCGTGTCACCCTTGAAGAGCGGTTCGGCGCAGCGCACCGCGTGCCCGGTGCCGAGCTGCTCCTCCTGCAAGGCGTACTCGACGCTGACGCCGGGGGCCGAGAACGAGGCCAGGCACCCTTTCACAACGTCGCGCTGGTAGCCGACGACGACGACGACGCGCCTGCAGCCCGCCTCCGCGCAGGCCCGGGCCACCCAGTTCACCATCGGGGCCCCGGCCACCTCGTGCGCCACCTTGGGCAGATCGGAGCGCATCCGGGTGCCTTTGCCGGCGGCGAGGATGATGGCGGAGAGGGGGTGCAAGGCGTGCGAGCGCGAAAGGCGAGGTGACGAGCGGCGAGTCGAACGAGGCGGGGAGATCATCCCCGCACCGGCGCCCGGAGAACGGCGCCCTCATCCGAACGAACAGGCCCGCATGGATTCGAACCATGTCAAAGTGAACCAAAATCACTTGTGCTACCGTTACACCACGGGCCTCTTGGGTGGGAACGAACGGGCTCTGAATGTGGATCTTCAGGGCGGGCTTCAGACATCCTCCAAACCTCCTGCTGGTCGGCGTCACGCGACGGTCGACCAACAGGACGAAACAGGCGAACCGGGCTGCGGTCCGCTGCCGGGCCGTCCGCCGCGCGTCGGCGCGGGGGGCGGGATCGGAAGGCGAAGCCGCGGCGTGACCCTTTCAGAGGCTCGGACCTGTCGATCAGCCGCGGCTGACAGGCCCCTGACCGTGCCTCACACGCCCTTGCGGACGGGCTCGTCACGGTCGGCCCCTTGGTGAAAGGGGGAGACAGGGTAGCAACGTCGGGCCGTGTTTTCAACCTTCCGCAGTGTTCGTTCGGATTTTGTGCGGATTCGACACGCCGAGCACGTCATCCAGTGTGCGATGCGGGGAGCGCCCGGACCACCATCGCCGTCGGGGCCCATTGCGCGATCAGCGGCTTCACCGCGTCGTCACCCACCACCCAGTCGACGAGGGGCCCGAGGCGTTCGAACATGCGTTCAAGGTGATCGGAGGCATGGGGGGTCATGGAGTCTTCCAGCATGGCGGAGGCGTCGAGGAGGAGCCCGAAGTTGAGCGGGCCGAACCGCGCAAGGAACGCGCTGCAGCGCTGGGGGTCGTTCAGCACGTGCCGGGCGTGGGGGCGCAGAAGGACCGGTCGGCGGTCGCCGCGGGATCGCATGGCGTGAAGCCGCTCGCCAAGTTCGGTGAAGGCCGCGGGGCCCCAGCAGCCGGGGTCGCGCTCGAACATGGTCCGGCCGGTCCAACCGGACCACAGCATGAGCGGGAGGCGATCGTTCCCGGCGGGGGCCGGCGGTTCTTCTCGCAGCGGGTTGCCCCCCCACCACGTGGCGACGGTGCGGCCTTGATCGTCGATGACCCGGCTCACGCCGTCGGGCCCGGCGGCGGGCTCGAAACGGCTGACTCGTTGATCGGTTGGTGTCGGCATGCGTGTCCGGCTCTCCGCGGGGGGTCACGCGGCGGGCGCGGCTCCCGGTTCACGGTAGGATGGCCGCATGAACAAACTCACCGCCGGGTGCGTCTGCGAGTTCGTCGGGACCTTCGCCCTGATGCTCGTCGGGGGCGCGGCGATCCTGCACAACTATGACCAGGGCAACATCATCGCGGTGGCGATGGCCCACGGGCTGATCCTCAGCGTGATGGTGACGGCGACGATGCACATCTCCGGGGGTCAGTTCAACCCGGCGGTGTCGCTGGCGCTCGCGTCGATCAAGCGCCAGTCGTTCGCCCAGGCGGCGGCGTTCATCGTGTGCCAGGTGCTGGGGGCGTCGGTGGCGGCGAAACTGCTCCAGATCGGGTTCACGCCGGGGGTTGTCGAGGCGGGGAAACTGGGGGCGACGCTCGGTTCGCTCTCGAACCCGGGCGATTCCGGCCTGCTGTTCGCGATGGAGGCCGTCGCCACGTTTCTGCTCATGTTCGCGATCCTCGGGACGGCGGTGGATTCGCGCGGGGTGGGCGGGACGCGAGCCGTGGGCGGGTTCGGCATCGGGATGACGGTGACGGCGAACATCCTGTGCTTCGGCCCGCTCACGGGGGCGTCGATGAACCCGGCTCGGTCGTTCGGGCCCGCGTGGGTGGGCGGGTACTGGGATGTGCACTGGGTGTACTGGGCGGCGCCGGTGCTGGGGGCGTCGGTGGCGGCGTGGGTGTGGCACCTCGTCCTGATCGGCCGGAAGCAGGGGTCCTGAAGGGCGGGTCGGAGCGTCGGTCTTCCATGCAGAACGTCGAGTTCAAGTGCGAGTTGCGCGACCCCGCGCTGGCCCGGCTGATCGCCGCCCAGATCGGGGCGCGGCGGGTCGGGGTGCTGCGGCAGATCGACACCTTCTACCGCGTGCCCGACGGGCGGCTGAAGCGCCGCGAGTGCGAGGGCGAGCCGACCGAGTTCATCTTCTATCATCGGCTGAACAGGTCGAGGCCGAAGCTGAGCCACTTCACGATTTACACGGAGGAAGAGGCGCGGGCGCGGTTCGGGACGCGGGAGCTGCCGGTGTGGCTGGTGGTGAAGAAATCGCGGGAGCTGTGGATGTACGCCGGGGTTCGGCTGCACCTTGACGACGTGGAGGGCCTGGGGCGGTTTTTCGAGGGCGAGGCGTTGGTGACGCCGGGGCAGCACGTGGGGCGGTGCCACGAGTTGATCGCGGAGGTCCGACGTGCTTTCGCGCCGGCGCTGGGGGAGTTGATCGCGACGTCGTACGCCGACCTGCGGGCCCAGGAGATCGCGGAGAACCAGACCGACGCGCCGCCGGTGGGGTGAAGGGGGGCGGTCTGGCCGCTAGTCTTCGGGCATGCCGCTGGACCTGGTGCTGAGCCCGTACGACGTGAGCGCGCGTTCCGCGGCGGCGGTGGGCGCGTGCCTGCTGGGGGACCGCGTGCTGACGCTCATGCCGGGGCCGGGGAGCGATCTGCCGCGCGACCCCGGCTCGCTGGCGCGGCACGGTTCGCCGGCGTTCGAGCGGCTGACGGAGGCGTGGGCCTGGTCGGGCCCGCTCTGGCGCGCCGGGGTGATCGGGGCGGGGATGAACGGGCAGGCGGTGGCGGAGGCGCTGCGGCACGCGCGCGCGGGGATCGAGCGCGATCCCACGATGGCGGCGCTGGCTTCCCTGATGAACCGGACCGACCCGGGTGAGCAGGACGCCAAGCGGTTCGAGGCGATCTGCCGCGACCTGGTGACCGGCGGGATCAACCCCTCGGTGACGGTCCCGATGGCCTCGGCGCTGGAGTCGTTCGCCGCGGAGCACGCGCTGACGCTGGTGCGGGGGGCGCCGCGCAGCGTGGTGGGCCGGCTGGAGAAGGCGAACGAACGGGTGGTGTTCCGGCTGTCGGTTCTGGCGGTGGTGGAGGCGGACGCTTCGGACCTGGTGCGCCTGCGGGCGGCGCTGGCCGAGTCGGCGGCGCCGTTCCGGGCTTCGCTGTCCCGGCTGCTGCAGGCGACGCGGGGAAGGGCGCGGACGGGCGAGATCGCCGACGCGCTGGGTGCGGCGGACGCGCACAGGTCGGTGTTTGATGAGGCGCTGGAGGACCGCGTGTCGCGGCTGCGGGCGGACTCGGGCTTCAGCGGGCAGCGGCTGAAAGTGGCGCGGGTCACGCTCACGGGGGCGTGCCAGGAATCCGGGGCCGGGGTGATGGCGGCCCGACGGGCGGCGGTGGTGCTGGAATCCGGCGGTTCGGCGCGGGGCCCACGGGCCGACGGGTCGGAACCGCGGGGGGAGCAGGGTGCCTCGACGGCGCTGGCGCGGGGGCCGCTGGTGGTTCTGACCGTCAAGCAGGCGACGGTGCAAGTCCGCCCGACGGGCCCGCGGCTCGGGTGAGACCGGTTCGCAACGCAGCGCGAAAAGGGTCGGATGATCGGACCTGCCGAAAGTGGTCGGGAGAAAGTCGGGGCCGCCCTCGCTCGGGGTAGGGATCAGGGCTTACCTTGTGGGTCGGAGCCGCGGATTTCTCGCGGCCGAGGTTTGGTTGAACCGCGCCGCGTCGCGCGCGGAAGGCGTGTGTCGTTGAACGCCGGCGTGCTCGGGAGCGGGCCCGCCGAGCCTACTGAAGAGGTCGACTCCGATGCCCCAGTCCATGCGGTTTGTGAAGGCGTCTGTTTTCACCGGGTTGTTCGTGTGCGCCGCGGCAACGGCGCCCGGCGCCGCCCCCGAGGGCGACGCCCAGCCCGGGGAGGGGCGTGTGTCGTACCGCGATCATCGACTGGTGACGGTCGACGTGAAGGACCCGGTTGACCTGATGCGGCTGGAGCAGCTGGGCATCGGTCTGGCGTGCATCCCGGCGCCCGGCAGGCAGAAGTACGTGCTGCCCGCGGACGCGGTCGAGGTGCTGCGGGACCTGAAGATCGACCACGTCGTCGAGGCGAACGACGTGCAGGCGCTGATCGACGAGGAGCGACGCGTGAACGAGGCGGCCAAGGCCGACCGGGGCGCGTCGTTCCACACCGCGTACCGGAACCTGACGGAGATCGACCAGTTCCTGAACGACATGGTGGCGCTGAACCCCGCGATCGCGTCGCGGTCGACGATCGGGAACTCGCTGGAGGGTCGGCCGACCTGGGCGGTGCGGATCGCCGGGCCGAACGCGGCGAACAACAAGTCGCTCGCGATTGTCTGCGGCATCCACGCGCGGGAATGGGTGAGCCCGGCGACCGGGCTGTGGACGATCGACAAACTCATCTCCGAATACGGGACGAACCAGCAGATCACCGACCTGGTGAACGGCGTGAACTGGTACATCGTCCCGGTGATGAACCCCGACGGCTATCAGTTCACCATCACGACGAACCGGCTGTGGCGCAAGAACCGCAGGAACAACGGGACCTCGTACGGCGTCGACCTGAACCGGAACTTCTCGGTGGGCTGGTCGGCGCCGTTCGGGGGCAACTCGACGACGCCTTCGAGCGACACCTACCGCGGGACGGCCGCGTTCTCCGAGCCGGAGTCGGTGGTGGTGCGTGACTGGGTGAACTCGATCCCGAATCTCGGGGCGTTCATGGACATCCACTCGTACTCGCAGCTGGTGCTGGCGCCGCAGGGCTACACCACGGCGCTGCCGGCGCGCCAGCCGGAGTTCGAGTTCATCACGCCGGAGATCACCAACGCGATCAACGCCACCAACGGGCTCACGTACGTGGGCGGTCCGACGGCGACGACGATCTACATCGCGGCGGGCACGACCAGCGACTGGGCGTACGGTGAGAAGAACGTGTACGGCTACGGCGTCGAGTGCCGGGATACCGGCACGTTCGGTTTCGAACTGCCGCCGGACCAGATCATCCCGAACGCCACGGAGATCTTCAACGGGCTCGTGGTGCTGGCGAACTACCTCAACGTGAGGTTCAAGGTGAGCGTGCCCGAGCCCGCGGGCATCGTGAGCACCTCGCAGACAACGCCGGTCGGCGTGAACGCGGTCGCGTTCAACGGGGTCAGCGCGGCGCCGGACGGGCTCCGGCTGTTCACCCGGTTCGGGAGCAGCGGGCCTTTCACCCAGTCCGCGCTCACGGGGACGCCGCCGAGCCTGACGGCGCTGCTGCCCGCGACGCCCTGCGGGAACGGGCTGGAGTACTACATCGAGATCGAGTCGGCGGACGGCTCGATCGTGCGCTCGCCCGCCGACGCCCCCGCGACGGTCTACTCGGCGACGCCGCAGGAGATCGTCGACATCGCGTCGGATGATTTCGAAGCGCCCGACGCGGGGTGGCAGACCAACATCGACAGCACCGACAACGCGACCACCGGGCGGTGGGAGCGGGCGGTGCCTCAGCTCACGAACTACCAGCCCGGGGCGGACCGGACGCCGGGCGCCGGGGTGGCCTGCTGGATCACCGACGCGCGGGCCGGCACGAACGACGGCACCTACGACATCGACAACGGCAAGACCAGCCTGTACTCCGAGACGCTGGACCTCAGCGGCAACCCCAACGCCCGGATCGGCTACTGGCGGTGGTTCGACAAGTCCGGCGGGGCCACCAACACGCAGGACACGTTCATCGTTTCCGTGAGCAACGGCGGCGCGTACGTGGAGGTCGAGAACGTCCCGTTCTCCGAATCGCAAGGCGGCTGGTTCTACAAGGAGTTCCGAGTGGCGGACTTTGTCTCTCCCACCTCGACCGTGCGCGTGCGGTTCGTGGCCCAGGACATCGGGACGGGGAACATCGTGGAGGCGGCCATCGACGACTTCGGGGTGCGATCGATCGAGCCCTGCACCCCGCCGCCCTCGTGCCTGGGCGATCTGAACAACGACAACGCGGTGAACGTGACGGACCTGACGATCTTCCTCGGGAACTTCGGCGCCAGCGTCACGCCGGGGACCTCCGGCGATCTGAACAACGACGGAGTCGTGAACGTGACCGACCTGACGACGTTCCTGAGCCGCTTCGGCACGCCCTGCGCCTGAAGCCGCGGAAGACATGATGCGAGCCCCCGAAGGGCGCGGCTCCCCCCGCTCCGTTTCTTCACTCCCGGCGCGTCGGGGCGGCGCTCCGCGGTACGATGGCGCGATGGGTTCGGACCTTCGCTCCACGGGTCGGATTGTCGCCGCCATCGCCTTCACGGCGGTGGTGGGTGTCGTGGTGTGGTCGGTGCTGAGCCAGCGCCGGGGCGGCCCCGCGGGGAGCACGGGGGCGGGCCCGTCGGCTGCGGTGGGCCCGGGCTCCGT
>CAZDYM010000002.1:0-31308 GCA_964509325.1 uncultured Phycisphaeraceae bacterium | reverse complement strand
ACCGCGGCGCTGCGCGCAACCGAACTGGAGTGCGACGTCGTGCTGAAGGCGTCGACCATCGACGGGGTCTACACGGCGGACCCGAAGAAGGACAAGTCGGCGACGAAGTACGACCAACTCACGTTCCGCGAGGCGATCGACAAGCGGCTCAAGATCATGGACGCCACCGCGCTGGCGATGTGCCAGGAACAGAGCCTGCCCGTCCTGGTGTTCGATTTCAAGAAGCCGGGCAACATCACCAAGGCGATCGCGGGGGAAAGCGTGGGGACGCTGATCTCGGTGTAGGGCGAGGCATCAGCGACCAAGGACCGGGCACCATCCACGCAGCCGGACCGCGCCCATCCTGCCGGTGCCCGGCCCCGGACCCGACCCCCAGTGCCCGTCCCCGAACCCCGCACCCCGACACCTGAACGCTGACACCCGAACCCCGATTCCCGAACCCTGACCCAATGAACTCCGCCGCCGAGGTTGCGCAGCAGACGATCGAATCCGCCTGGCGAGCGGAGTTTCTGGGCTCGCCGATGTGGTCGTGGGCGGCGTGCGGCGCGACGACGCTGTTGGTGTTCGCGCTGCTGCTCGCGGTCCGTTCGGTGGTGCTGGGTCGTTTGAAAGAGCGGGCGGAGCGGACGCCGCGGGGGGCGGCGGACATCGGGCTGCGGCTGGTCCGGGGCACGTGGGCGTTCTCGCTGTTCGTGGTGGCGGGCGCGATCGGGATGCAGCAACTGAACCTCTCGGGGAAGGTGGAGCAGGGGCTGCGGGTTTCGCTCTCGGTGCTGCTGGGTTTCCAGGCTCTGGCGTGGGGGCGGCAGATCGTCGAGATCATCATCGAGCAGGTGCTGACGCGCAAGCACGGGCCCGACGGCAAGCCCGACGCGACGATCCTGACGGCGCTGACGCTGATCCGGTTCACGTCGATGCTGGTGCTCGTGAGCATCGTGGCGTTGATCGTGCTGGACAACGCCGGGGTGAACATCACGGCGCTGGTGGCGGGTCTCGGCATCGGCGGTCTGGCGGTGGCGCTGGCGGCGCAGAAAGTGCTCGGCGACTTGTTCGGCGCCGTGTCGATTGTGCTCGACAAGCCCTTCGTCGTGGGCGACTTCATCGTGGTGGGGGACCAGATGGGGACGGTCGAGACCATCGGGCTGAAGACGACAAGGCTCCGCGCGCTGTCGGGGGAACAACTCGTCTTCCCCAACGCGGACCTTCTGAACAGCCGCATCCAGAACTTCCAGCGCATGGAGGAGCGCCGCGTGGTGTGCCGGTTCGCGCTGGAACACGCCACCCCGGCGGAACTGCTGCGCCGCGCGGACGTGATCGCGAAGGCGGCGGTCGAGCGGCAAGCCATGGCGCGCTTCGACCGGTGCCACTTCCACGGCTTCGGCGCCTCGGGCCTCGATTTCGAGTGCGTGTACTACATCAAGGGTCCGGACTTCAACCTCTACATGGACGTGCAGCAGGAGGTCAATATCGACATCCTCGAAGCGTTGCGGAAAGAGGGGATCGGTTTCGCGCTCCCGAAGCAGGCGGTGATTCTCGAGCGGACGCTGTAGGAGCGTGCACCGGCGGCGCGGAACGCCGCACGCGCTCGGCCGGGCTCAACCCCGGCCCGGATCGCAGCGAATCGGCGCCCCGGCCCGCCCATTCACGCCGACCGACGCCGCCCCGGATGATGTCGGATCATTCGCGGCGCCCTTCGCCACCGCGAGCGACGACGGCCGCCTCGACCTTGTTCGGCCCCACGGGCGCGATGGGATCACGAGCACGACCGCCGACGGCAGGCCTCTCTCGCGACCGAGCTTCTGCGCGGGCTCTGGCTCGGCGCTGGCGGTGCGCCGCGAGCACGTGCGCGCTGCCGGTTCTGGGATGCGGCCGAGGAACTCGGGGTCATCGATCCTTGGGGCGCGATGCTGCGGGATCTGACAGCGCCGAGGCCCTCGGCCCTTCGCTGGCCCTCACCGGCACGTTGCCGCGGACGGTCACGTTGGAGGTTCTGCGCCACGCCGCGCGGCGCCTCGACCGGTCCTTGCACGGGCCGACACTCAGGGTCAGTGACGCGGGGTCTCGGCCCGGCGCGATCGCGACGACACGGAAGGATGAACGCGTTTGGGTTCGAGTGGGGTGGGATGCGTCAGCCCGATGGGGTCAGCACCCACGCTGGAAAGACGCCCCGATGACGGACGGGCCCGAGCGGGGAGTCTGCGTTGCAAGCGGTGAGGGGGGGATTCGAACCCCCGTTGGACTATTCGCCCAAACCGGTTTTCAAGACCGGCGCCATCAGCCGCTCGGCCACCTCACCAGGATGTTTGCCGCGGTTGCGGCGTCGAATCGGGTTCGCCGCGCAGGCCCGGGGGACGCGGACGAGGACGTTCGGATTGGAGGACGAGGCCGGAATCGTGTGGCCCCCGCGGGAGGCTCGAGGATTGAATCGTTCGGCGGACGCTCCGGGCCCGAGCCGTTGACGGCCCAGAGCGGCGCCTGTCGTGGGCGTGGATCACACGTTTCCGCTCGCCGCGAACTCTGCTTTTCCGCGGTGAATCGTCTGTTCTGAAGGCCGCGTCAATGCCCACCTTCGCGCATGGTCTTGAGGCCTTCGGGGAACGGGAAGCTCGGGAACACGCCGATGGAGCCGATGTTCCACATCTGCGGCGCGGGGTACACGTCGCCGCGGAAGCCTGATTCGTACATGGTGCGGAGCACGGTCTCGAAGGAGGGCGGGCGCTTGGCCGCGGGGTCCTCGTAGAGACGGTTGGACCGGGCGCCGAGGAAGCTCACGCTCGCCACCGGGAGCCGCTCCTTGCGGCCCGCCAGCATCCGGTTGATCGTCTTGAACCCGCGGGACATGTCGTCGAGCGTGAACCAATCGCGCCCCTTGGGCCTGAGGATCGCGAGGATCAGGATGCTGTCGAGGTCGAACTTCAGGACGTAGGGCTCCTTGTCCTCGGCGGCGTGGATCTGGACGCTCTCGCTGAACATCTTGGCGAAGCTGGTGACGCTCCGGGCCGTCCACTGGGAGGATTCCACGAGGTCGACGAGTTGGGCGATGATGCCGTGGGAGTTGTCCTCGGTGTTCACGCCGCAGATCACCGCGCGGTATCGACCGGCGAGCAAGTCGGGGAGCATCTGCTGACCCCAGAGGATGCGGATGCGTCCGCCCTTGTCGATGGTGGTGGGGGCCTCGGGCAGAAGGGTGACGCGGTCGGCGAACGCGGAAGCGACCATGAGGCGGTCGCCGTCGCCGTCGTAGAGGCGCGGTGGGCTGGCGGCTGTGGCGGTGGTGGGGGGGGGCATGGTTGCGAAAAGGGTAGCGGGGCGGCGTGCGAGCCCGCTTGTTCCGGGGAATCCCGCGGCGTGGACAACCTGTCGCTCCCGCCGCGGATGGTGCGCCAATCACGCTGATTTTTCGTCAGAATCATGCTATGCTCCATCCACCTCGATGAAGCACCTTCCTGAAGGACCGTTCGCACGACTCGGTCCCCCGGGATCACCCGGGACGGAGGTCGTTCTTTCTCCGCCTTTCTTCCCTGTTCGACGCATTTCCGCCCCACCTCGTGGGGTGGTTTTCTATTGGGGGCTCGCGCCCGGGATCGACGGCCCGTTGGAGCGCGGCGGAAAGGGGGCGCGATGACGCAGACCCCGAGTCTCGCGACGCTCGACGCCGCCTGGCGCGACCGTGCGTCGGTGCTTTCGGTCGGGCTCGAGCCCTGCCCGGAGTACCTGCCGGGTGCGGGCGTGTTCGAGCCCACCATCGCCGGCTACGAGCGCTGGCTGATGGCGCTGGCGGAGGCGGCCGCTCCGTTCGCGGCGGCGTACAAGTTCAACCTCGCGTTCTTCGAAGCGCTGGGGCCCGAGGGGTGGGCCCTGCTGAAGCGGGTGCGGGATCGGCTGCCCCAGGGCGTGATGGTCATCGCGGACGCGAAGCGCGGCGACATCGGCTCAACGGCCACGCGGTACGCCCAGGCGACCTTTGACTGGCTGAACGCCGACGCCGTGACGCTCAACCCTTTGATGGGGCGGGATTCGGCGGCGCCTTTCCTCGCCCGCGAGGGCAAGTTGTGCTACTTCCTCTGCCTCACCAGCAACCCGGGTTCAAAGGACTTCCTGCAAAGGGGCGACCTGTTCCTGGAGATCGCCCGCGAAGTCTCGACGTGGGGCGATGCCGGCCGCTGCGGGCTGGTCGTCGGCGCGACGCACCCCGGTCAGGTGGCGATGGTGCGCCGGGCCGCCCCGCACGCTCCCTTGCTCGTCCCCGGGGTCGGCGCCCAGGGGGGCGAGATCGAGTCTGTTGCCGCCGCGGGTCGGACCGGAGGCGGAGGGCCCCCGGCGACGGGCACCGCGCCGGGGCTGCTGTTCCACGTCACCCGTGGCGTGCTGCCCGGGGCGGAAGAGTCGGCGTCGGAGTCGGCGTTCCGGTCGGCGGCGGCCTCGAAGTGCGCCGCCTTCCGCGCCCGCAGACGCGGAAGCCAGGAGCCACGCCCATGCCTGACCCCACGCCCCAGACCCGTGCCCTCGAACTGCTGGAGCGCACCGGTGCCGTGAAGTCCGGGCATTTTCTGCTGTCCTCCGGCCTGCACTCGGCGCGGTACTGCCAGTGCGCCGCGCTGTTCGAGCACCCGGCGCTCGCGGCGGAACTGGCCGACCTGCTGGTGGGTCAGTTGCCGAGCGACCTTCGGGTGGACGTGGTGATGGCGCCGGCGCTGGGCGGCATCCTGTGGGGCTATGAGCTCGCGCGGGCCCTGGGCGCGCGGGGCCGCGGGCCGGCGCCCCGCTCCTTCTTTGCAGAGCGTCCCACGGGACAGGGCTTCGAGCTTCGGCGTTCGTTCGTGCTGAACCCCGGAGACCGCGTGCTGCTCGCGGAAGATGTCGTGACCACGGGAGGCAGCGTGAGCGAGCTCGTGCCGCTGGTGGAGTCCGCCGGGGCCCGCGTGGCGGCCTTCGCGGCGGTGGCCGACCGGAGCCGCGGCAAGTTTCAGCCCCACGACCGCGCGGGCGCGCGGGTGCCGTTTTTCGCCCTCGTGAAACTTGACTTCGAGACCTACGACCAATCCGTGTGCCCGATGTGCCGCGAGGGCTCGCCGGCGGTGAAACCCGGCAGCCGGGCGGCGCCCGTCGCGTCCGCACCCTGATCCTCGCGGGGCCCACGCCCCTTCGCTTCCCACGTCCGCTCGCGCCGGTCGGAGCGCGGCCGCACGACCGAGACCCAGCCGCCAGTCCCGAGCCTCTCGCCCCAAGCCCCGGAACGATCCACCCATGCCCACGACAACGATCGAGAGCAAGCCCACCGCGGTGAGTGTCAAGCCAAAGTCCACGGGCTGCGGCTGGAGCGCCCGTTCCGCCGCCCCCGCCGCGCTCGTGCTCGAGGACGGCACCCGCTTCGAGGGGCGTTCGTTCGGGCTGGCGGAGTCCTCCTCCGGTGAGGTCGTCTTCACCACCGGCATGGTCGGCTACCCAGAGACCATGACCGACCCGAGTTTCGCCGGGCAGATCGTCGTCTCGACGTACCCGCTGGTCGGCAACTACGGCGTCCCCGCCGACCGCGACGAGCCGGGCTGCCCCGGGGGTGGGCTGAGCGCGGTGTTCGAGTCCTGGAAGATCCACGCCGCCGGGCTGGTCGTCAGCGAGTACTCGGAGCGGTACAGCCACTGGGACGCCGCCCGCTCGCTGCACGAGTGGCTGGTCGAACAGGGCATCCCCGCGGTCACCGGCATCGACACCCGCTCGCTCACCCAGCACCTGCGTCAGCGCGGGACGATGCTCGGGAAGATCGTGGTGAACGGCCGCGACGTGCCGACCCGAGACCCCAACAAGGAGGACCTTGGCCGCCTGGTGACCACCGACAAGCCGCGTGTGTACGCGCCGTTCCCCGGCGTGCCCGCCACCGGGAAACGCGTGTGCCTGATCGACTGCGGCGCCAAGTTCAACATCATCCGATCGTTCCTCCGCCGCGGGGTCGAGGTGCTCCGCGTGCCCTATGACGCCGACATCTCGCGGGAGAAGTTCGACGGCCTCATGGTCAGCAACGGCCCCGGCGACCCCACCATGTACCCACGCGCTATCGAGCAGGTGCGGGCCGCCATCCATCGGGGCGTGCCCACCTTCGGCATCTGCCTCGGGCATCAGCTCCTCGCGCTCGCCATCGGCGCCAAGACGTACAAACTCAAGTACGGGCACCGCTCGCAGAACCAGCCCTGCATCGAGGTCGGTACCAACCGCTGCGTCCTGACCAGCCAGAACCACGGCTTCGCCGTCGACCACGACAGCCTGCCGCGCGAGTGGCGCCCTTGGTTCACCAACCTCAACGACGGCACCAGCGAGGGCCTGCGCCACAACTGGGGCCCCTTCCGCAGCGTCCAGTTCCACCCCGAGGCGACGCCTGGGCCGACGGATACGGCGTACCTGTTTGACGAGTTCATCGCGATGCTGAGGTGAAGCAGTCCCACAGTGGCCAACACAAAACAGAACCCCGATCGTAAAGGAGGGGTTTCCGGGGAAAGTGGCACAATGGCAGAGCGGCACAATGATTCAAGTCAACTCAAGCATCCGCCCCACCGAACCCTGAACCCCGACACCCGAACCCTCTCTCTCTTCCGCGAACTCCGCGTCTCCGCGTTGAAACCGAAATGACCAACAAGCCCACCAAAGTCCTCATCCTCGGCTCCTCCGCCCTCAAGATCGGCGAGGCCGGCGAGTTTGACTACTCCGGCTCCCAGGCCATCAAGGCCCTCAAAGAGGAGGGCATCGCCACCGTCCTCATCAACCCCAACATCGCGACCATCCAGACCAGCGACAACCTCGCCGACCAGGTGTACTTCCTCCCCGTCACACCCGAGTTCGTCGAGCAGGTCATCGAAAAGGAGAAGCCCGACGGCCTGCTGCTCTCTTTCGGCGGCCAGACCGCCCTCAACTGCGGCCTGCGTCTCGAGGAATCCGGCGTCCTCGCACGGCACAACGTCCGCGTGCTGGGCACCCCCGTCTCCACCATCCGCGATACCGAGGACCGCGACCTGTTCAAGCAGCGCCTCAGCGAGATCGGCGTGAAAACGCCCGTCTCCAAGGCCTGCACCACCATGGAAGAGGCCGTCGCCTACGCCAGGCAGATCGGCTTCCCCGTGATGGTCCGCATCGCCTTCGCCCTCGGCGGCCTCGGCTCCGGCCTGTGCCGCGATGAAGCCGCCCTGCGCCAACTCGCCGGCCGCGCCCTCTCCTACACCAACCAGATTCTCGTCGAGGAATACCTCACCGGCTGGAAGGAAGTCGAGTACGAGGTCGTCCGCGACCGCCACGACAACTGCGTCACCGTCTGCAACATGGAGAACTTCGACCCGCTCGGCATCCACACCGGCGAGTCCATCGTCGTCGCCCCTTCCCAAACCCTCAGCAACTCCGAGTACCACAAGCTCCGCGAGATCGCCATCAAGACCATCCGGCACCTGGGCGTCGTCGGCGAGTGCAACATCCAGTACGCTCTCCACCCCGAGAGCGAGGACTACCGCGTCATCGAGGTCAACGCCCGACTCTCCCGGTCCTCCGCCCTGGCCAGCAAGGCCACCGGCTACCCGCTCGCGTACGTCGCCGCCAAACTCGCCCTCGGCTACGGGATGCACGAGCTGCCCAACTCGATCACCAAGGTGACCAAGGCCTTCTTCGAGCCCGCCCTCGACTACATCGTCGTCAAGATGCCCCGCTGGGACCTCAAGAAGTTTCGCGGCGTCTCCCGCAGGATCGGCAGCGCCATGAAGTCCGTCGGCGAGGTCATGGCCATCGGACGCACCTTCGAGGAAGCGATCCAGAAGGCCGTCCGCATGCTCGATATCGGGCGCCACGGACTGGTGGCCAACGAGCCGTACCAGTCCGGCGACCTCGACAAGGACCTCAGCGAGCCCACCGAAGAACGCCTCTTCAGCGTCGTCGAAGCCTTCCAGCGCGGCTACAGCGTCGAGCGCGTCCACGAACTCACCCACATCGACGAGTGGTTCCTCCACAAGGTCGCCCACGTCGTCGACATCGAGTCGCGGGTCCGCGCGTGCCACGACGCGGCGTCGTGCCACGACGCTCCGCGGACGGAGCATCGTGGCACATGGCCCGACCTGCTGCTCGAAGCCAAACGCTCCGGCTTCTCCGACAAGCAACTCGCACGCCTCACCGGCCTCTCCGTCGACCGCGTCCGCGACGACCGACGCGCCGCCGGGATCCGCCCCTCGCTCCGCACCATCGACACCCTCGCCGCCGAGTTCCCCGCCCAGACCAACTACCTCTACCTCACCTACCACGGCGTCCACGACGACACGGAAGTACCGGTCGAGAACAGCGTGCTGGTGCTCGGCTCGGGGGCGTACCGCATCGGCTGCTCCGTCGAGTTCGACTGGTGCTGCGTGAACGCCGTGCAGACCCTCAAGGCGCTCGGCTACCGCACCATCATGCTCAACTACAACCCCGAGACCGTCAGCACCGATTACGACGTCTCGGACCGCCTCGTCTTCGACGAGATCTCCATCGAGACCGTGCTCGAAGTGGTCGAGAAGTTCAGGCCCCTGGGCGTGGTCGTCAGCATGGGCGGGCAGATCCCCAACAACCTCGCGCTCAAACTCCACAGGGCCGGCGTCAAGGTGCTGGGCACCCCGCCCGAGTCGATCGACCTCGCCGAGGACCGCCACAAGTTCTCGAAACTGCTCGACGAACTCGGCGTCGACCAGCCCGCCTGGACCGAGGCCCGATCCCTCGAGGACTCGCTCGCCTTCGCCCGCTCGGCCGGCTACCCGGTGCTCGTCCGCCCCTCGTACGTCCTCAGCGGCGCCGCCATGGCCGTCGCCACCGGCGACGACGAACTCACCCGCTACCTCCAGCGTGCCGCGCGCGTCAGCCCCGAGCACCCCACCGTCGTCAGCAAGTTCATCGAGAACGCCAAGGAGATCGAGTTCGACGGCGTCGCCAAGGGTGGAGAGGTCATCGTCTACGCCATCAGCGAGCACGTCGAGAACGCCGGCGTCCACTCGGGCGACGCCACCCTGGTCTTCCCCGCCCAGCGCATGTACCTCGAGACCACCCGCCAGATCCGCGCCGTCGCGAAGCGGATCGCCAAACGCCTCCAGATCAACGGCCCGTTCAATATCCAGTTCATCGCCAAGAGCAACGCCATCCAGGTCATCGAGTGCAACCTGCGGGCCTCGCGCTCGTTCCCGTTCGTGTCGAAGGTCATCAAGACCAACTTCATCGACCTCGCCACCCGCATCATCGCCGGCGCCCCCTTCACCGTCCCGGACAAGAGCGTGTTCGACCTCAACCATGTCGGGGTCAAGGCCCCGCAGTTCTCCTTCACGCGCCTGGAGGGCGCCGACCCCACCCTCGGCGTCGAGATGGCCTCCACGGGCGAGGTGGGCTGCATCGGCGACGACTTCTCCGAGGCCTTCCTCAAGGCCCTGCTCAGCGTCGGCTACCGCCTGCCCGTCCGCTCCGTGCTGCTCTCCCTCGGCAGCGTCGAGAGCAAGGCCGAGCTCCTCGAGCACGTCCGAGCCATGCAGGCCATGGGCGTCAAGATGTACGCCACCAACGGCACCGCCAGGTTCCTCACCGAGGCCGGGGTGCCGGTCGCCAAGCTCGAATGGCCCCTCGACAAGGCCCAGCCCAACTGCATGGACGTCCTCCGCGAACGCCGGGTCGACCTCGTCATCAACATCCCCAAGAGCAACAAGAGCGAGGAACTCACCAACGGCTACATGATCCGCCGAGCCGCCGTCGACTACAACGTCCCGCTCATCACCAACCGCCAGATCGCCGCCCGCTTCATCGAGGCGGTCACCAGGCTCAAGGCCAAGGAGCTCAAGATCAAGCCCTGGTCCGAGTACGTTCACGCGTGAACTCCGGGGTACCCTGTCGCGAATGAACGGCACACCCTTCCTCTCCGACCGCGGTCCCGAGCCCGTCGGCCCCTACCCCCACGCCCGTCGCGTCGGGGGTTTCCTCTTCATCTCCGGCATCGGCCCTCGCCGCCGAGGCGAGAAGGACATCCCCGGCGTCACCCGCGACGCCGCCGGCAACGTCATCGCCTACGACATCGCCGAGCAGTGCCGCGCCGTGTTCCACAACATCCGCGTCATCCTCGAAGACGCCGGCGCCACGTGGGAGAACATCGTCGACGTCACCGGTTTCCTCACCGACATGAAGCGCGACTTCGCGGCGTACAACAAGGTCTACGAGGAGCACCTCGGCCACGTCCGCCCCACACGCACAACCGTCGAGGTGAGGGCTCTGCCCACGCAGATCAACGTGGAACTGAAAGTCATCGCGTGGGTGGGGGGATGACCCGGCGCGCCGTGCGCGTCGCGTGGCGCGCGCCGCGCGGTGCGCAACGCAGCGAACCGTGAACCGAGGTTGACTTGATCGCAAACGCGATGACCAGCGAGCACGCGGTTTCACGCTGGTAACCGCGTGTTCCCGCCGCGACGCGCACCGCGCGCGCCGCGCCGCGTCCTACCCTCCTCTCCCCATGAGTTCATTCACGGATATCTTCATCCGCAAGCCGGTGCTCGCGGTCGTCGTCAATCTCATCATCCTCGCCATCGGGTGGCGGGCCATCGGGCAGCTGCCGGTGCGCCAGTACCCGCGGATCGAGTCGTCCTCCATCGTCATCACCACGGCGTACATCGGCGCCTCCGCCGAGACCGTCCGCGGCTTCATCACCACCCCAATCGAGCGCGCCGTCTCGGCGATCGACGGCATCGACTACATCGAGAGCAACAGCACCGCCGGCGTCAGCACCGTCACCGTCCGCCTGCGGCTGAACCACCCCAGCAACGCCGCCCTCGCCGAGATCTCCGCCCGCCTCAACCAGGTCCGCAGCGAACTGCCCCGCGACGCCGAATCCCCCGTCGTCGACATCCAGCGCACCGACAAGCCCTACGCCACCTTCTACGTCTCCTTCACCACCGACTCGATGTCGCTCACCCAACTCAACGACTACCTCGTCCGCGAGGTCCAGCCGGAACTGCAGACCATCGCCGGCGTGCAGCGCGTCGGCGTCGAGGGCCCCCGCGAACTCGCCATGCGCATCTGGCTCGACGCCGACCGCATGGACGCGCTCGACATCACCCCGGCCGACGTCCAGGACGCCCTGCAGCGGAACAACTTCCTCGCCGCCGTCGGACGCACCAAGGGCAAGGACGTCCAGATCGACCTCCTCACCAACACCGATCTCCGCGACGCCCGCCAGTTCGAACGCCTCATCGTCCGCGAGACCGAGGGCTCGATCGTCCGGCTTAGCGACATCGCCACCGTCGAACTCGGCTCCGAGGAGCCCACCGGCCAGTGCGGGTTCAACGGCGAGCCCGCCATCTACCTCTCCGTCTGGCCCCTGCCCCGCGCCAACGAACTGGACGTCTCCGCCCTCCTCAAGCAGCGGCTCGAACGCATCCGCCCCACGCTCCCCGGCGGCGTCGAGATGGTCCTCGCCTACGACGGCACCTACTACATGGAGAACGCCCTCAAGGAGATCACCCGAACCCTCGCCGAGACCATCGCCATCGTCGGCGTGGTCGTCTTCCTCTTCATGGGCTCGATCCGCACCGTCCTGGTGCCGCTGGTGGCGATGCCCATCTCCCTCGTCGGCGCGTGCCTGGCCATCCTGCTCTTCGGCTTCTCGCTCAACCTCCTCACCATCCTCGCCATCGTGCTGGCGGTGGGCCTGGTCGTCGACGACGCCATCGTGATCGTCGAGAACGTCCAGCGACACATCCAGCAGGGCATGGACAAGACCGGCGCCGCGCTGCTCGGCGCCCGCGAACTCTTCGCCCCCGTCATCGCCATGACGATCACGCTGGCGGCGGTGTACACGCCCATCGGCTTCCAGGGCGGGCTCACCGGCAGCCTGTTCCGCGAGTTCGCCTTCACCCTCGCCGCCGCCGTCGTGATCTCGGGCATCGTCGCCGTCACCCTCAGCCCGATCATGAGCGCCGCCCTCGTCCCCCCGGGCGGTCGCGAAACCCGCTTCGCGCGCTTCGTCAACCGCCGCTTCGAGTCCCTCAAGGACCTCTACGGGCGCTGCCTCTCCACCACCCTCCAGCTCCGCTGGACGTTCGCGCTCGCCGCCGTCCTCATCGCCGCCATGGGCTGGCCGCTCTACACCATGTCGCGCGACGAACTGGCCCCGACCGAGGACGAGGGCATCGTGTTCACGGTCGTCCAGTCGCCCCCGGACGCGACGCTCGATTACACCCTCCGCGGATTCGACCACGTCGCCCACGCGTTCCTCTCAACCCCCGAGACCCGCTTTTTCTTCCAGGTGGCGATGCTGACCGGCGGCTTCGGCGGCATCCAGACGCAGGACTGGGGCGACCGCGACCGGTCTACCCACGAGATCCAGCCCGAGGTCTTCGGGAAACTCTCGATGATCGCCGGCATCCGCGCCTTCCCGGCGCTGCCCCCGCCCCTCCCGGGCGCCGGCCAGTTCGATGTCGAGTTCATCGTCACCAGCACCGACGAAGCGCCGGAGATGGCTCCATACGCCGGCCAGCTCGTCGGGGCCGCCTTCGCCAGCGGCAAGTTCCTCTACGCCGACACCGACCTCAAACTCGACCTCCCCCAGACCAGGATCAACATCGACAAGGAAAAGGTCGCCGACATGGGCCTCGACCTCGCCGACGTCGGGCGTGACCTCGCCGTCATGCTCTCCGGCGGGTACGTCAACCGCTTCAACTTCGAGGGCCGCTCGTACAAGGTCATCCCCCAGATCGAGACCGACAGCCGCCGCACCCCCGATCAACTCCTCAACCTCAAGGTCCGCACCCGCGACGGCGGCTCGGTCTCCGTCTCCTCCTTCGTCACCCTCCAAACCGAAACCGTCCCCCGAACCCTCACCCGCTTCCAGCAGCGCAACAGCTTCAAGGTGTACGGCGGCGTCGCCCCCGGCGTCACCAAGGAGGAAGCCCTCCGCGCCCTCGAAGACGCCGCACGCAACATCCTGCCCCCCGGCTACACCTTCGACTACGCCGGCGAAAGCCGACAGATCCGCACCGAGGGCTCCAGTCTCGCCGTCACCCTCGGCTTCGCCCTTGGCCTCATCTACCTCGTCCTGGCCGCCCAGTTCGGGAGTTTCCGCGACCCGCTCATCGTGCTGCTCGGGAGCGTCCCGCTCGCGCTCTCCGGCGCGCTCATCTTCACGTTCCTGGGCTTCACCACCATCAACATCTACTCGCAGGTCGGCCTCATCACCCTGGTCGGCCTGGTGGCGAAGAACGGCATCCTCATTGTCGAGTTCGCCAACCACCTGCAAGAGCAGGGCATGAGCAAAGCCATGGCCGCACGCGAGGCCGCCATGACCCGCCTCCGCCCCATCCTCATGACCTCCGCCGCCACCGTCTTCGGGCACTTCCCCCTTGTCCTGGTCAGCGGCGCCGGCGCCGAGGCCCGCAACTCCATCGGCATCGTGCTCGTCACCGGCATGACCATCTCCACGCTCTTTACCCTCTTCGTCGTCCCCTCGATCTACGTCCTGCTCGCCGGCGAGCACCGCCGCAAGTCCGCGCCGAACGCGGAGCACGCCGCCGCCGGCGCGAGCCCCGCGCTCGCCCCGGCTCACTGAAGCACTTTGGCCGCCGCCTTCCGTTCCCCC
Source organism: uncultured Phycisphaeraceae bacterium (assembly GCA_964509325.1). Classification (GTDB taxonomy): domain Bacteria; phylum Planctomycetota; class Phycisphaerae; order Phycisphaerales; family UBA1924; genus JAFLCM01. Next base: position 17,708 of record CAZDYM010000002.1, on the reverse strand, counting down.
GCCGGTCTCCGTCGGGTCTTGAATCGTCGAGCGGTTCACCCGCCCGGAACCGGCGCGGAACCCAGGGCCGCCGCAAGCCCCGCCGCCAGCCGCACGTTCGACCGCACGAGCGCCAGGTTCGCCCGCAGCGTCGCCCCGTTCGACGCCGCGTGCAGCTCCGCCAGCAGCGCCGGCGTCACGCCGCGCCCCGTCACGTTCGCCTTCTTGACCGCGTGCTCCGCTTCCTTCAGCCACGCCGACCACTTGTGCGGATCGATCTCGTCCGCCTCGGGGATGGGGTTGCACACCACGACCCCGCGCCCGCTCCGCTTCAACTCGAAGGCCAGAAAGCCCGCCAGCTCCCGCTCATCCTCGAACCGCGCGTCCAGTCTCGCCCCCGACCCGCGCGAATAGAACGCCGGGAACTGTTCCGTCCGGTACCCCACGCAAGGCACGCCCAAGGTCTCCAGCATCTCGCGCGTCGATTCCACGTCGAGCAGCGACTTCACCCCGCTGCACACCACCGCCATCGGGATGCGCGCCAGCGCCGCCAGGTCAGACGAAACATCCCAGGCGCTCCCGAAGTGCCGGTGGGCACCGCCCAATCCCCCGGTCGCGAACACCCTCACCCCCGCCGCGTGCGCGAGTTCCATCGTCGTGCTCACCGTCGTCGCCGCGTGCGACCGCGCGTGCAGCAGCACCCCCAGGTTCGCCGTGTTCGCCTTGGGCACGTGCCACGCCGTCAGCAGGTCGGCCAGTTCCGCCTCGTTCACCCCCACGATCGGCACGCCCGCGACCACCGCGACCAGCAGCGCCGTCACCCCGCGCTCGGCGCACAAACCCCGCAACTCACGGTCCAGACCCGGCGCCTCCGCCTTCGGGATGCCGTGCAGCAGCAGGGTGGATTCCAGCGCCACCCCACGCTGCGGCACGCTTCCGGCTCGGCTCACGGGTTGCATGCCGGTAGGATACCTCGCGTCGTCGAGGCACGGGCGCGTAGCTCAACGGCCAGAGCATTCGCCTTACACGCGAAGGGTTCCCGGTTCGAATCCGGGCGCGCCCATTGAGGAGCAGGGCGCCGGGCACCCGGCACCCGGCACCAGAAGGACGCCACACCAACGCCTGACTCGTTGACGCGCAGCCAGCATGACCGTCTCTCCCTGTCGCTCCCCGGTCCCCGACCCCCGGCGCCCACCGCTCCCCGCATGAACCCCGCCCTCGACGCCATCTACGCCCTGGTGGCCGCCTTCACCGCCCCGTGGTGGATGCGCAAGGCCCGCGGCGGATGGCGCGAGCGCTTCGGCCACGTCCCCGTTCTCCCCGCCGTGCCCGCCGGCAGGAAGCGCCTGCTGCTCCACACCGTCTCGGTCGGCGAAACCAACCTCGTGCGTCCCCTCGTCGACGCGCTCCTTCGGCGCCGGGACATCGACCTGGTCGTCAGCGCCACCACCGACACCGGCCTGGCCCGCGCCACCGAGCTCTACGCCGGCCGCTGCCACGTCACCCGCTACCCACTCGACGCCTCGTGGAGCGTCCGCCGCTTCCTGAGCGCCGTCCGCCCCGACGCCGTCGCCCTCGCCGAACTCGAACTGTGGCCGAACTTCGCCGCCCTCTGCCACGCCCGCGGCATCCCCCTCTGCGTCGTCAACGGACGCCTCAGCGAGCGCTCCTTCAAGCGCTACCGCTGGGTCCGCTGGTACATCGGGAGCGCGTTCGCCCGACTTCGTTTCGCCGCCGTGCAGGACGACGCCTACCGCGCCCGCTTCATCGCCATGGGCGTCGCGCCGGAGCGCTGCGCGGTCGCCGGCACCATGAAGTGGGACGCCGCCCAGGTCACCGACTCCGTGCCCGGCGCCGACGACCTCGCCCGAGAGATGGGCATCGAGCGCTCCCTTCCGCTCATCGTCGCCGGCAGCACCGCCCCCGACGAGCACGAACTGCTCGCCGCCGCGTGCCCGCCCGGAGCGCAACTGCTCTGCGCCCCGCGTCGCCCCGAGTGGTTCGAGGACGCGGCCGAAGTCCTCGGCGAAGGCAACCCCGCCGCCTGCGTCCGGCGCTCCCGCCCGGGGTCCGGCGACCCCGCCCGGGGCCGGTTCCTCCTCGACACCATCGGCGAACTCCGCAAGGCCTACGCGCTGGCGGATGTCGTGGTGGTGGGGCGCTCTTTCGGGGGGCTCTACGGCTCAGACCCCATGGAACCCGCCGCCCTCGCCAAACCGGTCATCATCGGCCCCAGCGTCGCGGACTTCGCCGCCACCGTCGAAGCCATGAAGCACGACGGCGCGATCATCCAGTCCACCCGAGAGAACCTGAGGACCGACCTCGCCCGCCTCCTCGCCGACGAAACGCTGCGAAGAAGCCTCGCCACCCAAGCCCGCGCCTGCGTCCTCCGCCACCAGGGCGCCACGGCCAAGCACGTCGAGATGCTCACCCGGATGCTCGCCGGCGAGGGAGCCCGTGCCACGCTTTGAAGGAAGCCGACCTCCGCTCCCCGCGCGGGGCCACGATCGACTCGCACGCCGTGCCACCGTGCATTCCTACAGGAATCTCCCCTCCCCGATACACCGCGCCACCGCCGCGATGTCCGGCGCCGGCGGTCGGTCCCCCGTGAGCCGCGGCACCACCTCGCGCACCACCGCGTGCGCCCGCTCGACGCCCGCCCCGCTCCGCAGCGGCCGGTGATACTCGATCGCCTCCGCGGAGCACAGCAGTTCGATCGCCACCACCTTCGTCGCCAACTCCACGGCCCGCCGAGCCTTCGCGCACGCCCGAGGCCCGAACGAGTTGTAGTCCTCCATCCCCGCGCTGGTGGGGATGTTGATCACGCTCGAAGGCGCGCACAGCGTCGCGATCTCGTTCACGCACGCCGCCGCCGTGTACTGCGCGATCATCAACCCCGAGTTCAGGCCCGGCATCGGCGCCAGATGCGGCCTCAGGTGCATCTCCGGGTCCGAAGCGCTCAGCAGATGAAACACCCGCCGCTCCGCGATCCCCGCCACATGGCACATCAGAACCGCCAGGTGATCCATGGGAATCGCCACCGGCATCCCGTGAAAGTTCCCCGCCGAAACCACGTCCGCACCGCCCGAGTTCTCCCCATCGGTGCCCCGATGCCCCGTTGCCTCGATGCGTTCCCCGGCAAACACAAGCGGATTATCCGTCACCGCCCCCAGCTCGTCCTCGACAATCGCCCGCACGTGGTCGAACCCGTCCAGCACGGCCCCCAGCACCACCGCCGCGCACCGCAGCGAGTACGGGTCCTGCACCCGCGGGTCGTTCTCGGCGTGACTCGGGATGATCTCGCTCCCCGCCAGCAACTGCTTCAACGCCACCGCCGCCCGCCGCGGCCCCGCCTGATTCCGCGCGGCGTACACCCGCTCATCGAGGAACGCATCCGTCGCCCGGCACGCGTCGATCGACATCGCGCACGCGCACAACGCCGCGTCGATCAGCCGCTCCGCGTCCACGATCGCCAACGCCGCCTGCGCCGCCATCAGATGCGTCCCGTTGATCAGCGCCAGGCCCTCCTTCGGCCCCAGACTGATCGGCGCGATCCCCGCCTTGCGCATCGCCTCGCCGCCCGCCATCGTCTCCCCCCGCCACCGCGCCTCGCCCTCCCCGATCATCACCTGCGCGCAGTGCGCCAGCGGCGCCAGATCACCCGACGCCCCCACCGAGCCCACCGAGGGCACCACCGGCGTCACCCCCGCGTTCAGCATCGAAACCACCGTCTGAACCACCTCCGCCCGCACCCCGGAGCAACCCCGCGACAGCGAACCCGCCAGCAGCAGCAGCATCGCCCGCACCACGTCCTCGGGCAGCGGCTCGCCCACGCCCGCCGCGTGAGAGCGGACCAGGTTGTGCTGCACCTCGGTCAGTTTCCCCGCCTCGATGCGCGTCCGAGAGAACGACCCGAACCCCGTGTTCACCCCGTAGATCGCCCCCCGCGACGCCATCAGGCCCTTCAGCGCCGCCTCCGACGCCGCGATTCTCGCCGCCGCGGCCGCCCCGACCTCCACCCGCAACCCCCGCCGCGCCACCTGCTCGACCTCGAACAGCGAGATCGTGCGTCCGGTCAGCGCGAGGGCGGGTTGCTTGACGGAAGGCTGATGGCCGTCTGGATGCGTCATGGTCGCAGTTTAGAGCATCCAGGAATGCGCTTCACCGCGGAGCCGTCGCGCACGCGCGGAACGCCAGGCACCGGCGCTGGTGCAAAGGGCCGCGGCCGGCCAACCCTTCCCGCCGAGCCGACGCATCGAGTCGCCAAGGCGGGCAGACAGGGCGCCGCTTCGTTGAACCCTAATCCCCGATGCCCAAGTCACGCTTCCCCTTTCATCCGCGTTCTCCGCGCTCCCGAGGGCGCGAACGCCCGGCCCGCGCGCCCCACTACACTACCCTCCGATGAAGCAGACCCTCATCCGTTGGAGCATCGTCGCCGTCGCGGCGCTCGTCGCCGGACCCATCGCGGGCCGCCTCACCGGGATGCTCCGCGCGCCCGACGGCGGGCCCGACGCCACCGCTCTCCTCTCCTCCTCGCCCCTCCTCGGCATCCTCGCCACGCTCGCCGCCGTCCTCCTCGCCGCCGCCTACGGCTTCGCCGCCGCGCGGTTCCTGAACTTCAAGTGGGGCATGCTCTGCGCCGGCCTCATCGTGGCGTGGGCGGCGTGGAACTCCGGACGCGCCGACGCCATCATCCGACGCGTCCAAGCGCCCTCGGCCCTCTGGGCCCTCGCCGCCGAAGGACTTGTCCTCGGCGTCCTCGGCGTCATCGCCACCTATTTCATCACCCGCGCCTCCGACCCCCGCGCCGCAGGTGACGGCGCCGACAACGACACACGCTCCGACTCCGTCAAGGCCGCTGGCGTCGGCGTCCTCGTCGGCGGCCTCGCCGCCATCGCCGTCGCACGCTCGGAGATGGTCGGCCAGACCTTCGCCGCCGCCGTCACCGCCGGCGCCGTCGGCACCCTGGTCGGACGCATCGTCGGACACCGCGCCTGCGTGCCCGCCTCCATGCTCATCTGTCCCGCCCTCGCCTTCCTCGGACCCGTCGTCGCGGCGATCTTCCACGGCGCCGGGCTCCGGGATGCCCTGTACCGCGGCGAACTCTTCGCGCTGGCCCGCGTCATGCCCCTGGACTGGGTCGCGGGCACCCTCATCGGGACCGCCGTCGGCGTTTCCTGGGCAGGGGGAATGATCGAGAAGCACGCGCCCGCCCCACAGCCCGCGGCACCGTGAATCCCTTGAACTCCGCCCGGTGCGTCTACACTTCCGCCCTCGGGGAAGCCCGCGATCCCGAGCCGACTCTCAGGGCCTTCCCTCCGCCCTTCTGACGCAGCGCCAAACCACCGAACCAACACCGATCAGCGTCCCGGCCGTGACCTCCCCCCGCGGGTGAGCCAACCCTCGCCGCGGAAATCTGTACCCCTTCTCAAACTGCAACCCGTCCACGCCATGACCACCACCGTCGCCGCCCAGTCCCGCGCGCCCGCCTCGCTTCTGTTCCCGTCGGACACCTTCTCCCACCGGCACATCGGGCCAAGCCCGGCGGAGATCGATGCCATGCTCGCGGCGGTGGGAGCCTCGTCGCTCGATCACCTCATCGACCAGACCGTCCCCGAGTCCATCCGCCTGCGCCGCCCCCTCAGGATCGAGCCGGACGCGGGCCGACCCCTGGGAGAGCACGAGGTTCTTCAGCGCATCAAGGCCATGGCCGCCCGGAACGCCGTCTTCACCTCGCACATCGGCATGGGCTACTACGGCACCATCACCCCCGGGGTCATCCTCCGCAACATCCTCGAAAGCCCGGGCTGGTACACCCAGTACACGCCCTACCAGGCCGAAATCTCCCAGGGCCGACTCGAAGCCCTGCTGAACTTCCAGACCATGGTGAGCGACCTCACGGCCCTCCCCCTCGCCGGCGCCAGTCTGCTCGACGAAGGCACCGCCGCCGCCGAAGCCATGGCCATGTGCTACGCCATCGCCGGTGAACTGGCCGGCTCGATCGCGGGCGCGGGCGGCGGAGCCGGGGGCGGCGCCGGCGCACGCAACTCCTTCTTCGTCTCCGCGAACTGCCACCCCCAGACCATCGCCGTCGTCCAGACCCGCGCGAGGAGCATGGGCGTCCACGTCGTGGTGGGGGACGAGTCGCGCATCGACTACGGCAAGGGCGACCTCTGCGGCATCCTCCTGCAGTACCCCGACACCAGCGGCACCATCCGCGACCACCGCGCCGTCATCGACGCCGCCCACAAGGCCGGTGCGCTCGCCGTTGTCGCCACCGACCTGCTCGCCCTCACCCTCCTCACGCCGCCGGGCGAGTTCGGCGCCGATATCGCCGTCGGGTCGGCCCAGCGCTTCGGCGTCCCCATGGGCTTCGGCGGACCCCACGCCGCTTTCATCGCCACCAGGAAGGAGTACGCCCGCAAAATGCCCGGACGCCTCATCGGCGTCTCACGAGACTCCGCCGGCAGCCCCGCCTTCCGCATGGCCATCCAGACCCGCGAGCAGCACATCCGCCGCGAGAAGGCCACCAGCAACATCTGCACCGCCCAGGCCCTGCTCGCCATCATGGCCGGCATGTACGCCGTCTACCACGGGCCCGACGGCCTCCGCCGCATCGCCCAGCGCGTCCACCGCCTCACCATGATTCTCTCGCACGGCCTCAAGTCGCTCGGCCACCAGGTCCTCACGCCCGTCGCCTTCGACACCCTCCGCGTCAAGGTCGTCACCGGCGCGCACGGCAGGCACGACGCCGCCGGCGTCATCAGAAACGCCGCCGACGCCGGACGGAACTACCGAGACTTCGGCGACGGCACCCTCGGCGTCTCCCTCGACGAAACCACCACGATCGAGGACGTCCGCCACATCCTCGCCACCTTCGGCGGCGCGGGGGGAACGGGCGCCCCCGGCTTCGAGTTCCCCGAGAACCCCGCCGAGATCCCCTCCGACCCCGTCGGCTACGCCGCGCCCTTCGCGCGCACCAGCGGCTATCTCTCGCACGCGGTGTTCAACTCGTATCACTCCGAGACGGAGATGCTCCGCTACATCTACCGCCTGCAGAGCCGCGACCTCTCGCTCGCCCAGTCGATGATCTCGCTCGGCTCGTGCACCATGAAGCTCAACGCCACCACCGAGATGATCCCGGTCACGTGGCCCGAGTTCGCCAACCTCCACCCCTTCGCCCCCGCCGACCAGACCCGCGGCTACCACGCGATGTTCAAGCAGCTCGAGGACTGGCTCGCCGAGATCACCGGCTTCCACGCCATCAGCCTCATGCCGAACGCCGGCAGCCAGGGCGAGTACACCGGCCTGCTCACCATCCGCGCCTACCACGAGTCCCGCGGCGACATCCAGCGCAACGTCTGCCTCATCCCCGAGTCCGCCCACGGAACCAACCCCGCCTCCGCCGTCATCGCCGGGTTCATCGTCGTCCCCGTCCACAACCTCGACAACGGCAACATCGACTTCGACGACCTCAAGGCCAAAGTCGCCGAGCACAAGGACCGCCTCGGCGCCCTCATGGTCACCTACCCCAGCACCTACGGCGTCTTCGAAGAGAACATCAAGGAGATCTGCGACGTCGTCCACAAGGCCGGCGGCCTCGTCTACATGGACGGCGCCAACATGAACGCCCAGGTCGGACTCTGCCGCCCGGGCGATATCGGCGCCGACGTCTGCCACCTCAACCTCCACAAAACCTTCTGCATCCCCCACGGCGGCGGCGGACCGGGCATGGGACCCATCGGCGTCACCAAAGACCTCGCCCCCTTCCTCCCGGGCCACCCCGTCGTCAACCCCCTCAGCGCCGGCGGCCAGGCCATCGGCCCCGTCTCCGCCGCCCCCTACGGCTCGCCCGCCATCCTCACCATCTCATGGGTCTATATCGCCCTCATGGGCGCCGAGGGCCTCAAGCGGGCCACCGAGGTCGCCATCCTGAACGCCAACTACATGGCCGAGCGCCTCAAAGAGCACTACCCCGTCCTCTTCAAAGGCAAAAACGGCCGCGTCGCCCACGAGTTCATCATGGACGTCCGCCCCTTCGAGGCCAGCGCGGGCGTGAAGGCCGAGGACTTCGCCAAACGCCTCATGGACTACGGCTTCCACGCCCCGACCATGTCCTGGCCCGTCGCCGGCACCCTCATGGTCGAGCCCACCGAGAGCGAGAGCAAGGCCGAACTCGACCGCTTCTGCGACGCCATGATCTCGATCCGAGAGGAGGTCGCCAGGATCGAACGCGGCGAATGGCCCAAGGACAACAACCCCCTCAAGCGCGCCCCCCACACCGCTGCCGCCGTCACCAGCGACGAATGGGACCGCCCCTACTCCCGCCAGACCGCCGCCTTCCCCGCCCCGTGGCTCCGCGGCGCGTCCTCACAGTCCTACAAGTTCTGGCCCATCGTCGGCCGCGTCGACAACCCCTACGGCGACCGGAACCTCGTGTGTACCTGCGTCCCCATGAGCGCCTACGCGGGGGTCTGACGCCGGGCCGCCGCGTCACCACGCCGGCCCCATGCGGGCAAAGCGACAGCGCGAGACCTCACCGCCGTCGGACCGGCGGAGAGCCCACCCGGGCCGCGAACGGTGCCCCGCCGCGCCCAATGGCCGAGCGCGTTGGCCGAGCGCGTTGGCCGCGCCCACGGCGCTCGCCATCCCTCAACCCAGCCTCTCCCGAACCATCTCATCCAGCCCCGGCACCACCCGTCGGAGCGTCGAGGCGTCCAGCCTTTTGCCCGCTCGGAACACGCCGGCCTCCGTCGCCGAGCCCGTGATCGCACACTCCACCACCGCCCGCGCCACCTCGCTCGGCGAAACCGCCCCGTGCGACCAGTGCTCGTAGTCGTGCCAATCCAGACGCAGCTCGATCTCCACGCCCCCCTCGGCCCCGCGCCACGTCACCCGGAACATCCACCCCCGCTCGATCTGCTTTTCCTCATGCACCGTCACGCTCGCCGCGCGACCGCCCTGCTCGCCGAGAGAATCACCCCGCGAGCGCGGCTTCGGGCCGGACATTGAGCCGCCGTGCGTCTCCATCTCGGTCACTGTACCGCGCCCGAAGCCCGGAGCGCCGCGCCACCGGAGTCGACCCGTCCCCGGGTCCGCCTCGGCGCTCAGGGACCTGCGGTCCACGTCCGCCTACCCTCATGACGCGTCGCCGCGTGCCCGCCAGACTCCGCGACTCCCCCTTGACCTTCCTCCTCGAGACCATCCGCCTGGGCCTCTCGAACCTCCGTCTGCACGCCCTCCGCAGCGTGCTCACGGCGATCGGCATCATCCTCGGCGTCGCCGCCGTCATCTCCATGATCGCCATCGGCGAGGGCTCCAAGCAGGCCGCCCTCGCCCAGATCGAACGCCTCGGCGCCCGCAACATCATCATCCGCTCCATCAAGCCGCCCGAATCTGCCAACACCGGCAGCGGCAACAACCGCCGTACCTTCCTCGCCAAGTTCGGCATCACCCGCGACGACCTCCGCGTCATCCGCGAGGCCTTCCCCGAGGCCGCCTCGGTCGTCCCCCTCAAGAGCATCGGCTCGCAGATCATGCGCGAGTCCCTCCGCAAGCAGAGCCAGGCCTTCGGCACCACCCCCGACCTCCGCCGCGTCGCCAACCTCACCATGGCCCGCGGACGCTACCTCTCCGAGGGCGACATGGCCGAGCACGCCGCCGTCGCCGTCCTGGGCCACGACATCGCCCGCACCATGTTCCCCTTCGATGACCCGCTGGGCAACACCCTCCGCATCGACGAGCAGGTCTTCACCGTCATCGGGATCCTCGCCCCCGTCGGCACCAGCGGCGGGGCCGGCGCCGCCCTCGTCGGCCGCGATTTCAACCTCGACATCCACGTCCCGCTCACCACGGCCCAGGCCCGCTTCGGCGACGCCGTCGTCCGCATCTCCTCCGGCTCCCGCAGCAGCGAGGAGGTCCAGATCCGCGAGGTCATCTACGAATCGCCCACCCGCGATCGGGTCCTCAGCGACGCGGCGCTCCTCCGCCGAACCCTCCAGTTGAGGCACCCGAAAATGGACGACATCCAGTTCGTCATCCCTTACCAGCTGCTCGAGGACGCTCGCTCCGCCGCACTCCGATGGCAGCTCGTCCTCGCCGCCATCGCCGCCATCAGCCTCGTCGTCGGCGGCGTCGGCATCATGAACATCATGCTCGCCAGCGTCACCGAACGCACCCGCGAGATCGGCATCCGCCGCGCCCTCGGCGCCACACGGAAGCACATCGTCTGGCAGTTCCTCGTCGAGACCAGCGTCCTCTCGGCGGTGGGGGGGCTCATCGGTGTCGCCGTCGGCATCGGCCTCTCCTTCGCCATCGGCGCCGCCGCCAAGCAACTCTTTGCCGGCGCTGAACTCTCCACCAGCATCCCGCTGTGGTCCGTCGTCGTCTCGTTCGTCGCGGCCGCGCTCACCGGCCTGGTCGCCGGCATCTACCCCGCCCGCCAGGCCGCCCGCCAGGACCCCATCGTCGCGCTCCGCCACGACTAGGCCGCGCGGTCCGATCACCCGCGGCCACGCCGGCGCCTCGGCTCATCCATCACCGAGGGACCCCACGGGTACACTCCGCGCGTGGCCCCACTCACCCTCGCCATCGAGACGAGCAACCCCAGCGCCCTCGGGCCGACCGCGGCGCAGGGAACCCACGCCGCCGCCGGCTCGGTGTGCGTCGGTCGGGGCTCATCAGGGGCCGAGCCCGAGATCCTCGCGTGGACCGGGCTGTCCCCGGCTTCGCGCCACGACGACGCGCTCATGCCCGCCATCGCCGAGGTGTGCGCCCGCGCCGGGGCCGCGCCCGCCGACCTCGCCCGCGTCGCCGTCTCCGTCGGGCCCGGGGGGTTCACCTCGCTCCGGATCGCCGTCACCACCGCGAAGATGATCTGCGAGGCCACGGGCGCGGCGTGCGTCGCCGTCCCGACCGCTCACGCGCTGGCACTTTCGGCCCGGGCCGAGGGGGTCCGAGGGACCGTGGGCGTTCTTCTGGCTTGGAAGCGCGACGACGTGTGGCGTCAGCGGTTCGAGGCCTCCGATCACAGCGTCCAAGCCACGGATGCCGAGGGCCGCGTGGTTCCTCTGGAGCACGCCCACGACGGCTGCGCCACCCTCGTGGCGGAACCGACCCTGCGGGCCATGCTCGCCCCGCCAACGCATGTGGTCGTCGTCACACCGCGTTTCGACGCCAGATCCGTGCTGGCGGCGTCGCTCCGGATGCCCGAGACCGACCCGGCCCAACTCGTGCCCATCTACCCGCGCGAGCCCGAGGCGGTCACCAAGTGGCGGACACTCGGCAAAGCAAAGACCAATCCGTGATCTTCCACAGCCGCCCGCGGTGATCGGTCGGCGGTTCCCTCGCTCCACGGCCCGAACCCCCGTTCGGGCTACAATCCCTCTTGTCCCGCCCACCGATGGGCCGACCGTCACCCCGCCCCCTCTCGCGGCATCCAACCTTCGTCCATCACGGGCGCCCGCGGAGGGCCCCGAACCCCAGGAGAATCTCCACCATGGCAGGCCAGAACGTCGTCGAGTTCACCGACAGCAACTTCAAGTCCGAAGTGCTGGATTCCCCCTCGGCGGTGCTGGTCGATTTCTGGGCCGAGTGGTGCATGCCCTGCAAGATCCTCGGCAAGACCATCGACGAGATCGCCGGCGAATACGCCGGAAAGGTCAAGGTCGGCAAGGTCGATATCGACAAGCACAAGCAGGCCGCCAGCAACTACAACATCAACGCCATCCCCACCGTCATGATCTTCAAGGGCGGCGAACTCAAGAAGAAGTTCGTCGGCCTCGTCCCCAAAGGACAGATCCAGGACGCCCTGAAGGAAATCGGCTGAAGCGAAGGCGTCATCGTGCGACGCCGACCCCGAGCAGGGTCAACCGGCAACTCGACACCGGCCGCGCCGGGGGCGCGCGTCGTCGTCGCCCGCGAAGCACCCGCAAGACAGCGGCTCCCGATGCGTGACGCGGCCTTCGACGCTCGGCGCGAAGGACCCGATCGCCCTCGGACAGGCAAGCCCTAGGCGAACCCGGGCTGAACTCCGGTGCCCCGCGCCCTCGCCTCACGTTCGCCACGCCCGCCGGTCGATGAATCCACCGCCATGCCTACCGTTTCCGACCCGCGTGACGTGACGGACACATCGCCCCAACCCGCCCCGCAGCCGGGGCCGGCCCGATCGGGCGCCGGCACGTTCGACTGGCGCGGAAAGCACGTTTACCTGATCGGGATCGGCGGCTCCGGGATGTCGGGCCTCGCCCGCCTGCTCGTTTCCCGCGGGGCGGTGGTCTCCGGCTCGGACCGAGAGAAGAGCGACCTCACCGAGGAACTCATCGCCCAGGGCGTCCCCGTCTCCGACGACCGGTCCGCGGCCTCGTCCGCCCACGCCGGCCTCCCGGAGGCGTGCGACCTTGTGGTCGCCTCCGCCGCCATCCGACCCGATCACCCGCAGATGCTCGCCGCCACCGCCCGCGGCCTTCCCACCATCACCTACGCCGAAGCCCTCGGCCGCTGCATGCTCGGCCGCACCGGCGTCGCCGTCGCCGGCACCCACGGCAAGAGCAGCACCGTCGCCATGCTCGGCTACATCCTCATCCAGTCCGGCCTCGACCCCAGCGTCATCGTCGGAGCAACCTGCGCCCAGCTCGCCGACCCCCTCGACCCGCCGCCCGCCGGGAGTCACGGGCCGACCTTCGGGTCGCAACCCGCCGACCGACCCGCAAACCCCGAACCCCGAACCCCGCCGAACTCCGTCCCCGGCGGCGCCCGCGGCAACGCCGGCTTCCGCGTCGGTTCCGACGTCATCCCGATCGGACCCATGCAGGGCCGACCCGGCGTCCTTGTCGCCGAGTCCTGCGAGTTCAACCGCTCCTTCCACAACCTCCACCCCACCCTCGCCGTCATCCTCAACGTCGAAGCCGACCACCTCGACGTCTACGGCTCGCTCGACGCGGTCGTCGAGGCCTTCCGCGATTTCGCGCGACTCGTCCCCCCCGCCCATCAGGGCGGCTGGCTCCTCATCGGGCACGAGGGCGCCCACCGCCGCGAGGTCACCGCCGGCGCCCACGCCAAGGTCGAGACCATCGGCTTCTCCCCCGAGGCCGACTGGGCCGTCTCCTTCGACCCCGCCTCCCGCACCGTCACCCTCAAGCACGCCGGAAAACTCGCCGCCTCCTGGACCCTCCGCGTCCCCGGCCTGCACATGGCCTACAACAGCGCCGCCGCCATGGCCGTCGCCCTCCACCTCGGCGCCGAACCCGCCCGCGCCGCCCGCGCCGTGTCCAACTTCCGCGGCGTCGACCGTCGCATGCAGTTCCTCGGCGAAAAGAACCCCGGCGGCATCGTCCGCCCGGGCGTCCGCGTCTACGACGACTACGGACACCACCCCACCGAGATCGACGCCACCCTCCGCGCCCTCCGCGAGTTCGAACGCCCCGAGGACCGCGGCGGACGCCTCATCTGCGTCTTCCAGCCCCACCAGCACTCCCGAACCCGATTCCTCCTCGACGAGTTCGCCCAGAGCTTCTCCAGGGCGGACATCGTCATCGTCCCGCACATCTACTTCGTCCGCGACAGCGAGATCGAGAAAACCAAGGTCAGCGCCTCAGACCTCGTCGACCGCCTCCGCACCCGCGGCGTGCAAGCGATGCACCTCTACCCCTTCGAAGCCATCGTCGAACAACTCCAGAATCTCTGCCGCCCCGGCGACCTGCTCGTCGTCATGGGCGCCGGCCCGGTCTGGCAGGTCGCCAAGGGCTACCTCGACGCCGGGGCTTAGGGCAAGTGGCACCGTGGTCAGGGAACAAAGTCACGACGTGACGATGCAGCCTCGTCAGGTCGAGGCCCACTCGACCAACCTGCCACGCTGCCACGCTGCCATGACCCGCTCGCCCACTCCCCCTCCCGACCTCACGCCGCCGGCACCGTGATCGGTTCCGCCGCGCCATTGTCCCGCGTCGGGGCCGCGGCCTCCACCTCCGGCAACTTCGGCACCCGCTCGCGCACCCGGATCACCGCGCGCGGCTTGATGTCCTTCGCCTGGACCATCACCGGCTCCGCCGGCACCGCTTCCCCGCGCTCCATCGCCAGGTGCCTCGCCACCGATCGCGGGTTGACATGCGTCCGCACCTTCTGGATGTAGCCCTCCTCCGTCAGATGCCGCACCTGTGCCTCGCGCAGGTCCCGCAGCACGCTGTCGGGGCGGCGCAGCCAGGGCCGGTCGCGCTTGATCTGACGGATGTTGTCCTGGTCAAGGTTCACCCAAGGGCTCACCGCCACCAGCGGCAGCGGCTCGCGCGTCTGCACGTAGATCGTGTCATCGATCGCATCCACCGGCGCCCCGTACGCCCCGGGCCCGGGAAACCCGTACACGCTCTCGCGGATCGGCGTCCGCGTCCCGATCGGCGTCCGCGGCACCCACAGCCGTCCGTTCTGCGGACGGCGCACGCTGTCCACCCGGTTGGTCGGGTACGGCGCCGCCGTCACCAGACCGGAACCGCCCGCGTTGCGCGTCCGGTCCGCCCCGATCGAATCCGGAAGCACCCCCTGCCCCAGCGCCGTCACGCACGAAGCACCCACGAACGCCAGCAACGACAACGGCCTCAGCATGCACTTCATCTCTTTGGTCCCTCAGCGTTCCCGCCCTCGCCCCCCGGAGCGGAGGGGATCATCCCCCGGACAACCGCCTCCAGAACACGGAGGCGCGGGGCGTCTTCATAAGACTGCCTCAGAACCGCTCGAAATCAAGCGGTTTGAGCCGCCCGCAGCGACGATGACGCCCCCCACGCCCGCATAAGCGGACCGGGAACCGCCGTTCCCGCGTTATGGGGCCCTCGGGCCCTCATCCCTTTCGCTCATGTACCGCGAGCACCGCGCGCGCGTGGTTCGACGCCAGGCAGTGCGTCGCCACGTACTGACGCCCCGCCTCGGCCAGCGCGTTCGAGAGTTCCACGTCGCTCAGCAGCCGCTCCAGCGCCTCGCACCACAGCCGCGCGCTCGGCTCGTTCACCACCCACGCGGTTGAAAGGTGCTGCGCGTGCGGGTTCGTCTCGTCCGCGCCGCACAGCACCGTCACCCCAGACGCCATCGCGTCCAGCAGGATCGAGCGCTGCGTCCCGCCCCCGCCCGTTCCCGCCCGACCGAACTCCGGCAGCGCCAGCAGGTCGGCCCGCAGCACCGCCTCCCGCCGACCCTCCATGTCCGCCACCACCGACACCTGGGACGTCAGGTCGAGCCGCTGCACATACCGCCACACGCTCGGGCTGGGCGCCACCAGACGCTCGTCCATGAACACCAGCACCTCCGGCAGCGTCCCCGCCCCGGCGGACTCCAGCGCCTCACGACGACGCGACAGCTCCGCGATCCCCTCCAGCAGCGCGATCGCCGATCCCTCGGAAACATCGCCCGCCCCCTCCTCCTCCCCCCGGCCCTCCGACCCGCCCACGACGCACAGGCTCGCCGCCTGCCCGGGCCGCCGCGCCGCCCTCGTCTGATCAGGAACAAACACGCCCCACGGGCACACCCGCACGGGCCAACGAACTCCCGCGCGCTCCGCCGACTGACGCAGCGCATCCGTCGGCACGCTGAACACGCAACGCCCCGCCTCCGGAAGCACGCCCTGCCACCTCCGCTCGAACCGCCGCGCTTGGTCGATCCCCCACCCCGAGTACACCTCCACCACAAGATCGGCCCCGTCCGCCTCGGCGACCTCCGCCGCCAGGTCCCAGCACCCCCCGCCCCAGGCATGCACCGCGTCAAACAGACCCTCGCCCTCCTCGCCCGCACGCCCCGGCCCCCCAACGCCAGCGCCCCCGGTCTCCGAGCCCAGCCGCTGCAAGTCACGGTACACGCGGTCCGCGCGCCACGGCAGCGCGATCTTCGGCCCCGTGTCCGCGTACGTCGCCTGCGGGATCAGCCCGCTCGGCAACTGCAGCGCGCACGCGTGCGGCACGCACCGCGTCAGCCGCACCCCCTCGTCCAGCAGCCCCACCTCGACACGCCGCACCAGCGCGTGCTCGCGCCGGGCGAACGATCGGTCGAGAACAAACAGCAGCCGCATGCGGAGAGAGTACCGCCGACACGCCCCCCACGCCGATGCCTCACACCCGCGGCCGGGCACACGCGAACTCAGCCCGTGCGGACGGCGTGCCCCCGGCCCCTGCGACGGGCACCCCCCCTGTCTCGGCGCGAAGCGCCGACCAAGCGCCGAGCGCGCCCCGCGAACCGAGCGCCGCACCGCGCCTCCCGCTCTCCCTGCCCTCGCGCCGGCGTGCCGCTCCCTTGCACGCCGACCTCCCCCGCGGGTAGAGTCCTGCGCCGCGCCGTGTGACGCGGCCGACGCCGCCCGTCGTGGCGGCCACCGCATCGGAGGACCTGAGTCATGGCCAAACGCACCGTCATGCGCAGCAGCGCCGGCAAAAAGCTCTACGCCGTCCGGAACGCCGACGGCACCTTCGAGGACATCCAGTCCTACGCCCGTGCCCACGCGATGGACATCGCCCGCGGCAGCGCGGCCGAGAAAAAAGCCGCCGCCAAGAAGTCCAAGAAGAAAACCGCCAAGAAGGCGGGCATGAAAGCCGGCAAGAAGAAAGCCGCCAAGAAGAAAGCCTCGAAGAAGAAGTAGGCCAGCGCACGCTCCGAGCGCTCGCCCCTCGAATCGCCCGCCCCCGAAGGCGGGTTTTTCGTGCGCCCACCAGACGCCGCCTCAAACCCGCGGGCCATCCCAAGGCCCAACGCGCACCCTTCTCAACCCAACGCACCCTCCGCCGGCTCACGCCATCACACCCGCCCGGCATAGCATGTCCGACTCTCGCCTCCGCGCCGCTCGTCGGCCCCGCCGCGCCACCCACGCCCCATGCGCGCCCACCTCGTCCAACTCGACATCCGGTGGGAAGACCGCCGCGCCAACTTCGACCGTGTCGAGGACCTTCTCAACCACGCGGCAACCTCACCGGGAGACCTCATCCTCCTCCCCGAGATGTTCGACTCGGGCTTCTCCCTCAACCTCGAGACCACCTGCGACGACCGCGGCCCCGCCGCCGGTTGCACCCGCGCTTTCCTCGCGGATCAGGCCGCACGACGCCGCTGCTACCTCCACGCCGGCTTCACCGCCGCCGGGCCCGACCAGCGCGGCCGCAACCGGGCCGTCACCTTCAGCCCCGACGCCCGGACCGTCGCCGTCTACGACAAAATGCACCCCTTCACCTACGGCCGCGAGGGCGAACGCTTCTCCCGCGGCACCGAGGTCGTCACCTGGGACCTCCCCGTCGCCGGCACCACCCACCCCGTCTGCCCCGTCATCTGCTACGACCTCCGATTCCCCGAGCTCTTCCGCGCCGGCCTCGCCCGCGGCGCCGAGGTCTTCACCGTCATCGCCAACTGGCCCGCCGGCCGACGCGAACACTGGCGGGCCCTCGCCATCGCCCGAGCCATCGAGAACCAGGCCATCGTCCTCGCCGTCAACCGCTGCGGCAAAGACCCTTTCCTCAACTACCTCGGCGGCTCCCTCGCCGTCGACGCCCAGGGCCACGTCCTCGCCGAAGCCGACGACCGCGAGCAGGTCCTCTCCGTCGAGATCGACACCGAACGCCTCCGCCGCTGGCGCGCCGAGTTCCCGGCCTGGCGCGACCAGCACCCGGACCTGTTCCCGCCCCGCCCTTAACCCCGCCCCGCCCTTAACCCCGCCCCGCCCTTCATGCCGCCCCGACGGCCGCCGCGCCGGCGCCCCCCGCGACACGCACCGC
>CAZDYM010000001.1:0-34162 GCA_964509325.1 uncultured Phycisphaeraceae bacterium | reverse complement strand
CCGATCCAAGCCCGATCGACCTCTGTTTCAGTCAGCCCGATGGCGACGAGGCCATCGCGGAGCGTCCGGAGGGCCTCGAACATGCTGGCTGCGTCGGCGAGAGTTTCGTCACCACCGGGCGTGAAGAGTGCGGCGGCGGTCGCTTCGGCTCCGTTTCGGACTTCCGCTTTCTTCAGTTGATCCAGGACGCTCTTCCATGGGAGCTCGTCGTTCTTGAGTTGCTCGTAGCGATCGAGAAACTCGCGGGCGCGGAGCGTCGAGATCCGGTCGACCGTCACGACAGACATCCCGACATCTTGGAGCGAGGGGCTTACCCCCGGGACAATCGTGCGGGGCGCGTTGGCGCGGGGATCGGCGGTCGGAGCGTCGTTGAAGACGGTTCGTCCCACCAGCGCGTCGAAGCGGGTGATTTCCGGCGCGTTTCGGAGATTCAGCCCGAGCACGCGGAACTGCTCCAACTCGGCGGGGTTCAGCGCGGTCACATTGAAGGCGAGATCGGTCTCGAACTCGTCGTTGAAGGCGCCAACCAGATCGGTAAGATTGGCGCCGTTGGCGATGCCGTCGGCGGTGAGATCGAGCACGATGTCGAACGTGGGAGAATCGACGACTCGTGGATTGCCCTCGGGATCGGACGGGCTGGCGGGCTGGGCCTGAAGGTCAGAGAAGTAGACCCGGTAGAGGGCGACGGCGTTGTGGTCGCGGCCCGGCTCGTTTCCAGGGTCGTTGAAGTCAAGATTGTCGCGGAGCAGCAGCACGGGCGTGCCGGCGATCGCACCGTTGGCGCGCCCGAACGACGCGAACCGAGCCCGGGGAGTGATGACGGCCGGCCGGGGCGCGCTCGTGCTATCGGACTGCACGTCGGGGGTGGAATCGATGCGCCCGAAGAACTCGATCACCGACCCGCCCGAGACATAATCAAGGCCTTTATCGAGCAGCGGGGTGTCAAGGACGATGGGCGTCGCGCCGGGGTTCGCGGCGTTGGACGTGGTCGCAACAGGGGCGTCGTAGAACACGCTCTCGAGGGCGGGCGACGCCTGGCCCGGGCGGGCGCTCTCGCCCTCGAAGTTGTTCTTCCCACCGCGGCCGTTGCGGCTAGCGAAGGCGGTGCGGAGCGCACCCTCGGTGCGTTTCAGAAGGTAAATGTCGCCCTGGCGCGCGCGGGCGTCGGCGGTGGCCGGGGCACCCGCGCGGACTCGGAGGTTGCCCAAGGAGGTGATATCGCCCAGGAACGCGTCCTGGGACGAGTCGATGGTGAGTGAGCCCAGCGCGCTGAGCTTCTCGTTGAAGCCCATGATGAACCGAGAGGCGAACATCGAGCGATCGGCGAAGGCCTTCCGGCCCGTCACCGGGTCGGTCTGGGCTAGCGTGGAGAGGGTGGGGAGGAATGAGATGAGGGCCGACTCGGGGTTGACGGAATCGAAGACGGCGTTGACGTCCATGCCGTCCGCGGCGTCGTGGAATACGGCTTTCTTGTCGTCGAAAATGCCCGCCCAGACCGAGGCGACCTTGGGCACATACTCGCGGAACTTGCGAGCGGATCCGGCCTTGAAGCGGCCCTGTTCGTTGATGGCGATAGGGAGTAGGCCGTTGGGAACATTCAAGCGGACCTCGCCCAGGCGGCTATCGGCGGTACCGAGGTCGCCACCGAAGGCGATGACAGGGATAACGTCACGGTAGTCAACACGTGCAAACTGCCGCGGGTCCTTGACAACGAGGTTTCCATCGGGCCCGAAGGCGAGTTCGACGTTGTTATCGAGATTCGGTGCCGCGGATCGGGTGGGCCGGCGCTTGAGCCAGCGCTGCGCGGTGTTCGGAGTGGTGGTGTTCACCAGGACGGTAAAGGGGGCGCGGTTGACGCCCTCGGCGTTCCGCACGCCTCCGAAGAAGAACACGCCCTGGGAGCCGGGACCAGCGCCGCGGAGATCGATGGTGGCACCCTGACTGAGGAGGTGGAGCACGCCGCGGAACTCCATCCGGCTGAGGGCGTACGTGTCGTCGGCGCCCGCCAGCGCGTCGTCGAATGAGATGGTGCCGCCGAGGGTGAGGTCCTTGCTGAAGCGGAGCACGGCAAAGCGCCGAATCGTGCTGGACGTGCCCGGGCGGCGGAGGATGCGGAGACCCTGGTTCAGTTGAGCAGGGGTGCGGAAAACGGCGATGGCGGCCTCATCGGCGCCTTCGCCTGCTTCAAGGAAAACCATCTCGTTAATGGTGGTTTGCTGGTCCTGGCCAGCGATGGCAAAGGCTTCCCACGACTGCACGGGCCTTTCCTCGGTGCCGATCGATCCGGTGACAGTGATCGTCTTGGCGCGGGCCCGCAGCCGGACGGGCTCGGAGCCGAAGGAGAGGACGTTGCCGGTGATGGTGATGGACTCGGTGAACAGCGCGTCGGCGGTTCCGCTCAGCTCGGGGTTGTACCCGAGGCCCAGGGCGCGGGATTGGACCCGCAGGTCGCCGGTGACGTCGATATCCCTCGCGGTGAGAAGATCGGCGTTGACCAGCAGGTTGGAATCCGCGGTGTTGCCCGTAAAAGTGAATCGCTCGAAGCCCTCGGCGTTCCCGGCAAGACGGAGGCTGGATGCGTTGCCGGTGAAGGTGAAGTCGAAGCGCGTGTTCTCGGGGGTATTTCCGGTGATGGTCTGGAGGAATTCGACCTGAGCGCCGGTGCCGGTCCACGAGGTATCGCCGGTAAGGGTCACGGGCAACTCGATCACCGCGCCGCCCGCGCCCGATGAGAACGCCCCCTGGGCCGCGACCGACGCCGTGGGCGAAAGCCCGGTGATCAGCAGTTTGCCGAAGTTGAGCCCGCCGTTGGTGAAGTTGAGCGATTGACCTCGGATGGTGACGTCGGCGCTGTTGCCCTCGATGGCGTTGAAGGTGCCGAGCTGGTTGACGGTCATGATGTAGGGCCCGGCGGCGCTGAATGTGAGCGTGTTGCGGAGGTCGGCGTTGTTGGCGGTGAAGTTGGCGCCCAGCACGGTGGAGCCGGTGTTCGATGAGAGGAAACTGCCGAGGTTCGTGACCTCGCCCTGGAAGGTGGTGGTTTCGGTGCCGTCGCCGATGGTGAGGTTGAGGCCCGAGCCGTTGACGGTCCTCTGGAAGGTGATGCGGTTGCCGCCGAGGCGGAGGTCGTTGCGGAGCACGGTATCGGTCTTGATGAGAATCTCGTCCGAGACGGTGATCTCTGGCCCGACCTCGAAGTTGATGCCGCCGAGTTCGATGCGCTTGATGCCCTTGACGACGTCAAGGAACCGGACCGGCCCCCCCGCGTCGATCACGAGATCGGTGGTCCACGTGCTGATCGCTGAGTCGTTCGGGCCGGTGGGACCACCGGTGGTGGTGCGGAACTCCAGAATACCCGGGCTCCCGGGCTGAGTCCTGAAGGTGAGCACGGCACTGGCGGCAAACGTGACGTGGTCGCGGAACACCGCACGCATGGCCTCAAATCGCGTCACCGACGGCCCGAACAGCACGCCGTTGTCCGCGAAGTACGAGACGCGGTCGGACGCCCCGGGCTGCGACTCGAAGTCGCCGAGCCGGGTGACATCGCCGAGGAAATCGATTCGCCCGAGGCTGAAGAGGTCCACCGCAGTTCGCTCGGCGGCCGCCGGGTCGGAGGCAAGCGTGCGCCGGAACTTGACAGCGAAGGTGTCCGAGACGATCGGGGCTCCCGAGGCGCCCCGCTGGGACCGGAACGACAGCTTCGCACCCCGGAGCCTGACATCTGCGTTGTAATCTTGAGACCCTCCGGTGCTGACCCAGCGGGACTCGCCCGCCGTGCCGAGACTCGCCGTCTGAGCGGTGAGGAACAGATTACCTTCGACGCCCGCCGCACCGCTGTTGCCGACGCCTTGGGCGAGCGTGGCGGCCCTGCCGATCACGCGGAGTTCGTCAATCGGCCGCGCCGCGCCACCCGCGATGACACCCACGAGCCCGTTGACCGTGACCGCCCCGGCGTTCTCGAGGGCGCCGGGGGCGGCACCGGTAGGAGTATCGGTGTTTGCGGCGGCGCTGAGCAGGAGCGTTCGGCCGGCCTGCCCCGACTCTCCGAGGATCTCGCCGGAGATTAATAGATCTCCGCCCAGCGTACCCGGCGCCGCGCTGGTCCCGTTGCCGGTGAGCACCCGAGCGGCGGTCCCGCCGCGAACGAGCATCGAGTCCGTGAGCGCATCACCGAACCTCGCGGTCTGCCCATTGGTGGCGAGGGTCAGCCCCGCGTTCGCCGCGTCGGTATCGGAGAGCGTTGTGTTGCCGGTCACGCCCAGACCGAGGGCGCGCTCCTGCAGCGTTGTCGCGCCGAAGAGGCCGGTGCGACCGAAGTTGAAGGTCGTAACGTCCGCCTCGAACACGGCGTTGCCGTCGATCAGCAGGCCTTTCTGCGAGCTGCTGGCCCGCCCTCTGATGGTCGAATCGACGGCGGTGAGCACCGCGGCGAAATCATCGTCAGCCAGCGCGCCGTCGGCGTTGCTTGCTTCGAATCCCCGAGCGAGCAGCAGCGACACACCTGACAGCGACAGCGAGCGGTCGGCGATCAGTCGACCGTTCACGGTGCCCACGCCGTCGGCATCGCCGTCGGTGTTCGCGCTGGCGACGATGGTGTGGACGTGGGTCGCCGTGGAGGGGTTCTGGGCGAAGGTCTCGTTGAGGGTGAACCCGTCGGCTGCGTTGATGGTCAGCGTGCGGACGCCGATCCCGTTCGCGCCCTCTCGACCGATGCTCCGTGTGACGGTCACGCTGCCGCCCGTGATCGTCGCGGTTTCCAACGCATCGAGCGTCTCGGTGGGAGACAGCGTGATGCCGATGCCGCCGTTGAATCGGACCGCGCCCGTGCCCGCGTTGACGGTCAGTGTCTCGCCCGCGCCGGTGCCGCCGACGGGGTTGAAGCCGAGCGTGTCGCCCGTGATCGTGATCGCGCCGTTGTTGGCGGTGATCGTTGCGGTGCGGCCGTCGGCGACCAGCAACCGGTCCGTGGCCTCATCGCTGCCCAACGAGATCGACGCGCCGCTCCCGCTGGAGACGATCGAGGTGCTCTGGAGGAACCGCGTCGTGTCACCCACCACAACGCCTCCGCTCGCGGCGAAGACCGACGCGCTGAGGTTCGCGTCGTTGGTGATCCCGACGCCTCCGCCCGCGCTGAGGCTGGCGTTCACATTCGCGGTGCCGTTCACTTGGGTGTTCGCGCCGGATGTGCTGGCGCGGTTGTTAAAGTTGGTCTGCCCGGCGGTGAACTCGCCGCCGGTGCCGCTGGCGAAACCCTGGTTCAACGTGATGCTCTGGGCGGCGTTGATGGATATGTCACCATCGCTGACCAATCGTCCATGAGCGACGAAGTTGCTGCTGGCGTTGTTGAGGAGGTCCGTGTCCGCGTCGATCGACCAGACGCCCGCGTGGAAGTACGCGTCGGCGGCCACGGTGCCGGCGGGGTTCACGAACGTGATCCCGTCGAGGGCGCGGAACGTTGCGACGCCATCGACGCCCGCGGAGCCCACGACACCGTTGTCTGAAGAAGTCCCGGTCCCGATCACACCGGTGAAGCCGATGGTCGAACCGGTGACGTTGAGCGTGGTGAGGGGGTTGTCAATCGCCGTGCCGGCGTTGTTCATGCCGACGTTCGCGCTGATCGTCACGGCCCGACGCGTGGTCGTGCCCGCGTCGATGCGGAGGCTCTCGTCGGAACCGGTGCCGACGATCCGGCCCGCGTTGATGGTGATCGCACCGGCCGCAGTCTCCACGACCGCGCTGACGCCGTCCCCAACCGTGATCACGTCCGCCGCTGAATCGCCGAGGGTGATCGTGCCGTTGTCGCCCGCGGTGGTGATCTCGCCGGAGGCGTTGAATGTCGAGGAACCGTCGATGTCGACCGTGCCGCCCGCGCCGGCGGTACCCGTCGAACGAATCGCCGCACCGGCCGCGCCAATCGTCGCGTCTCCAAACACCTTGACGTTCCGCACCGCGTCCACCAGCGCATTCGCGTTGAGGTTCCGGCCGACCGAAATGTCGTTCCCCGCGTCCACGCCGGCGTTCGCGTTCAGGTCCACGCCGGTCCAGACGTCGACCGCCGCCGTCGTTCCGCCGTTGGCGGTCAGCGTTCCGTCGACGAGCACGCTCCCCGCGCTCGCGGAGAGCCCGGCGTTCTCGGTGTGCGAACCGGAGGTGACAACGAAGTCGCCGGTCGTCGCCGTGACCCGCGCCGTGGAAAGCCCTTCCCCGATGATGTTGATGCCCTTGGCGCTCGTGCTGTCTTGGCCGGCGATGGTCGTCTGCCGCGCGTTCAGGATCGCCGCGTACACGCTTGCCGCCGCAGCATCCGATACCGCGAATCCCTGCCGGAGTGTGATATCCGCGAGGTTGGTCGGACCGCCCGTGGGCCCAGTGTCCACCGTGATATCGATGCGGTTGGAGATCACTCGTCCCTCAAACGTCACATCGCCGCGAATCTCCTGAGTGGCGCGCAACGTCCCCGTGATGTCGATGCTGGAGAGCGTGCCGTTTCCGAACACGGTGACAGCGTCGGCGTCCGCGATGGGCACCGCCGCGTTGGTCGCGTTCGCGATGGTCACATCGGTGATGCCCTCGGCGGTCGGGCCGACGATCCGGCCGAGTCGAATCGCCCCGGCATCGCCCGCATCAACCAAGAGCGTCTCACCCACAGCTGTGAGCGACTCACCCATGATTGTCCCGGCGTTCGCCCCAGCGATCCCGCCCACCAGGTTGAGCCCGTCCGAGCCGTCCGTCCTGAACTCCGAACCCAGACCGTCGGCAAGGGTGGCGACGTGCGGTGCTGTCGCGCCGGTGGACGTGAAGTTGATGTCCATCGACCCGGCTCGATACCGGTCGCCCCGGAACGCCAGCGCCTCGCCCGCACGGACCCGCCACAGGTCGCCTACGCCCGACGCGGCCCCGTCCTGACTCCCTACATCGCCATTGAAGGCGACGTCTCGCCCTGTCACGCTCAGGCTCTGCAACGCGTCGGCGGCGGCACCGTTTGCTTCCGCTCCCACTGGTCCGTTGAAAAGAACCACGCCGTTCGCGTTGCCGCCGGTCGAATCTCCGGCGTTGACAACAAGCCGGTCATTCGAGACCGGCGTTGCCGCCGTGCCCGTACCGGTTACCGGGCCGTTGATCGTGATGTTGCCGTCAATGGTTCGAATCTCAACGTCGGCCCCGGAGGCGATCAACACCCGATCGACGTTCGCGTTGTCACCGAGTCGGACATCACTCAACGTTCCGGCTGCACTCGCCGTCGACCCAGCGGTCGCGAGCAGCGCGTCGTTCTCGAACGTCGAACTGCCGTTCACCGTCACACTCCCGCTGTCGGTTCCGGTACCGGTGGACCGGATCGCTACGGCCAGCGTTCCACCAACCGTCAGGTTCGCTCCAACCGACACATTTCGGCGTGCGGTCACGTCTGCGTTGGCGTTCAGGCTGGCATCGGTCGTCACGTTCCCAGCCAGCGCCGTGACCGGAGCGTTCGCCGTCAGGTTGCCGGTGTTCGGCGTGCCCGGGGCAATGGTGTGCGCCAGCACCCGGACATCATCGTTCGTCGCCGTGAGCGCTGCTCCCGCCCGGACCTCGGCGTTGCCGGTGAAGTCGACGCCCTGGTCAGCGGTGCTGGCCGGCCCCTCGAGCGTGGTGGTGAGGGCCACGAAGTTCGCCGTGCCGGCCTGGCCGGGCGCCGCGGCGGCGGGGCGGGTGGTGGAGAAGCCCCGCTGGAGCGTGATCGTGCGGTCAAGCGCGAAGCCCAACGCCGGGTCGTCGGTGCGCAGGTCGATCTCTCCCGCTTCGACGTGGCCTGTTGCAACGATGTTGCCCGTGGTTTGACGGGCCGCCGAGCCGTCGGCGCTCGATGTGCGGAAATCATGGGAGACCCTCACCGCGCCGACGGTCAGGTCATCGGCACTGACGACTCGCAGCGAGCGGAGGCCTTGCTCGTTCACCGCCTCTCCGGCGCCGAACACCCCGCTGGTGAGCGTTACGTCGCCGGGAGTCGGCGCACCGTTGAACTGGGTATCGATCGCGAGCGCTTCCGGCGCGCCGTCCGGACCACCGGTGCCGTTGACCGCCCCGGTGAGCGTCACGGCGTCGCCCTGCGTGAGGAGCGTGGTCCGCGCGTTCAGCAGAGTGGTCGCGCCCGCGACGCTGATGCCCGATGGGTCCAGCGTGCCATCCTGGCTCGCGAGCGTGACATCCTCAGGCTCCACGACGCCTTGGGGGAGTGTCCGGCCGATCAGCAGGTTCCCGGCTCCGTTGCCGCCGTTCGCAGCCGAATCGCCCCGCTCGACCGTGATCCTGCCGCCGCTGGCGGTCAGCGAGCGTTCCGTCGCGGCGTTACCAATGAAGCGGATGAACGAGACGGACGTACTGTCCGCGGCTCCTTGAACGAGCGTTCGCCGGGCGTCATCGGTGGCGTTCAGCGTCGCGCCGCCGACTCCCGCCGTGAAGCCATCCACAAACCGAACGCTGCCGCCCCTCACGTCGATGGACCGCGCGGTGACCGAGCCGTCGAACTGAACCGCCCCGTCCTGCGCCGGACCGGACCCGTCGCCCGCGCGCACAACGAGGCTCTCGCCCGTGTTGGCGGCGGCGCCACGCGTCACTCCCGTGACGCGGGCCGCGCCGCCTCCGGAAGTTGCCGGAACAGCCGTGTTGATCGTCAACGTCGAGTTGTCCGCGATCCGGAGGTCGTTCGGAACGGAAGTCTCGCCCGCCAACTGGTCCGTGAACCGTCCGATCGTGAAGGATCCGCCACTGGTCGTGACGCCGACGGTATTCTGCCCGGCGTCGGGGATGCCGGCGATCTCGGGGTTCGCCCCGGCCCGGAGCAGCCTGAGGTTCCGTCCCCCCGTGCTGATATTGCCGAACCTGACGGCCCCGGCCCGGGCGTCGTCGCCGATGGTGATCAGGTCCAGGTTCGCGGCATCGACGCGCTGGATGAGTAGATCACTGACGTGCAGGGCATCGGGCTGGTTGAAGGAGCCGATGCTGATCGGTCTGGTCCCGCTGCTGGTGGTCAGCACCACCCGCTCGGCGTCGATGCTCGCGGCGTTCGCGGCGTTCGCGGCGTTCGTCATCACGTCGGCGCGCAACTCGACCGTGCCATCGACGCGCTGCGAGCGCAGCGTGGCGTTCTGCAGGTTGATCGTGCCCAGCGCTGCCGCACCGCTGCCCGAGGTCGCTTGGACCAGCACCCCGCCGCCCTCGCCCGCGTTTGGTCCCTGAGCCCTGACGGTCGCGTTCGTCAGATTGATCAGCCGCGCGGCCGGGTCCGCCTCGGCACCAAACGCATTCAGCACGACCGTGTTCGTCGAAACGTCTGCCGCCGCGGACGTCGCGGTGATGGTCGACCCCGCCAGTTCGAGCGACCGCCCGGCCAGCGAAACCGTCTCGGCCCGCAGCCCGGCCTGCACCCGGACGGTCGCCTCGCCGGGAGCGCCGGGAGAGGACGTGACCGCCAGTTGCTCGAGCCTGGACCCGAAGTCCGCCGTCGTCGTGCCGCCCACGTTCCCGATGAACGTCGTGTTTCCCCGCGTCCCGGGGTTGATCGTCAGACTGTACGGCCCGCCGGGCCCGCTGATCAGCGTCTTGCCGAACCGTACCGCGTCGGCGACCGGGTTCTCAATGCGGTTCACGTTGATCGCCGCATCGGCAGTCAGCACGGCGTCCCGATTCACGTTGAAGAACGCGCCGAGAGTGTCGATGTTCCCCGTCACCTCAAAGAAATCGATGCCGTCGGTGAGGTTCTTATCCTCTTCAACCACGACCTTGCGCGGCCCGAAGTTCACGCCCCCGGCGCGCACCGATCCGGTCGCGTCAAGTGAAACCGAAACCGATACCCCGGCGATTCGGTCGATCTCCGCCTGCGAGAGCGTCATCCCAGCGCCTGTTCCCGCCGCGTTCACGTTGAGTTCACCCGTCGAGTCCAGCCGCACTGTGTTGGTGTCCGCGAGTGTGATCGTCCCGCCGAGATCAAGCGACCCACCCCGGAGCGTGAGCGACGGCACCTGAGCCGTGGACACGCCGTTAGCTGCGATGTTCCCTGTGAGACTCAGTGCCCCCACCCCGGCATCGAAGGTTGTCGGACGCGCGAACGTCAGCGCGCCCGCGGGCAACGAGACCGAGGCCCCGGTGATGGTCAGCGTGCCCGTCGCCAGCGTCGGCGAGAGCAGATCGATCAGCGCTTGATCAAGGTTCAGCGTCGTAGCGTCCCCGTTGGCACCAAGCCGCACCGCCCGACCGGCGGTCAAGGGCCCCACCGTCACACCCGATAGGTTCGTCACCAACGTGCTTCCCGGCGGAGGCGGCAACGCGTTGTCGGCGCGGATCGTCAGCGTGACGGGGTCGGGGCCCGCGGCGGTCAGTGCGTTACCCGCCGCGGACGAGCCGAACGCCCCTGTCGTCCCAATCGTCAGAGGATCACGCAGCGTCGCGTTGCCAACGAAGGTGTAGTTGCCGCTCACCGCGTTGGCCGTGTCGAGGCTCCCGATCACCACGGAGGCGAACCCGTCGCGGAACGCCAGAAGTTCGGCACCCGAGAGCCCCAGGGTGCTGGCGTCGTCGGCCGCCGCGCCGCCGATCGACACGTTCCGCGCCACCGAGTCCGGCCGGATGCGCAGTGTGCCCCCGCCCCCCTGATTCTGAATGGACCCGTCGCCGCCGGTGAGGTTCATCCGGTCAGCGCGCAGATCAATCGTGGTCGCGCCCGTGCCGGCGGTCAGTGCGCCGGTGGTCAGCGTCCCGAGCACCGCCGCCCCCGTATCGGTGGGTGCGCTCAGCGTAATGCTTCGACCCGCCGCCGCGGACGCCACATCCATCGCCGTCCCCGGCGTGGAGGTCAGTGAGATGTCTCCGCCCGCGGCCGACGCCGACGCCGAGATGCGCCGCGCCACGTTCAGGCCCGTGAGCGTGACATCACCCTGCTGGCTCACGAAAGTCGCCGTGGTCGCGCCCGCCGACCCGCCTGTCACCGAGATCGCACCCGTGTTGACCAGATCACCCGCCGTGATCACATTCAGGGAAGTGCCCGCGGTGATCATCCCGAGAGTCAGCGCCGTCGTTTGCGCCGAGCCCAGGATCACTCCGCCGTTCGCCGCATTCACGCTGACCGGCCCTGAGGTGGCGAGATTGAGCAGGCTCACCGCGTCAGCGGCGGCCGAACCGCTATTGACCGCGATGGACCCAGCCGAAACCAGCGTGCCCGGCGCAACGCCGCGCACCCGCCCGGTACCGGTCGCCGTGAACGCGGCCAGCCCGTTGATCGATGAGGGCCCGACCACAACATCGGCGTTCGCCGGAGCGGCGAGCGTCACCGGACCCCCAACATTGCCGAACGACACCCCGCCCGGGGCGTCCACGCCCGACAGTTTCACCGAACCCGCGACGTTGTTGATGGTCACGGAGGAGGCGACGATACCGGCGGTGGCCTCCACCGATCCGCCGCTGATGATCAGCGCGCCAGTCGGACCGAGGTTGATGCCCGGGTTCCCCGACCCCAGACCAGAGCCGTCACCCAGCCCTCCCGATCCGGCTTCGCCCGACCCGCCGCCCGGCTCGCCCCGCCCTTGCTCCGAACCGCCCCCATCGACCGGACCCGGAGGCGGAGGCGGCGCAACCGCGACCTGCCGAACGGCCCCGGCCTGCCCGGCCCCTCGGCCCGCTTGCAGAACCAACGTGAACGCGCGCCCGCCGAGATTCGTCGCCGCCACTCCTCGCTCGAATGTGATGCCATTGAACGCGCTCAGCGTCAGCGTGCGGTCCTCGCCCGCAGGGGTCGTCGGTCCGCTGAACAGGATCGGTGCACCAACAATGATGTCGCCCGTACCGGGAGCCCCAACACCCGGGAAGGTCGTCACGGTGACGTTTCCGAGTGCAAGGGCGTCGGTGATGACGTCCGCCCCAAGCGTGGCGAACTCCGCGCCACTGGCCCCCGGGTCGGTTGGCACGAAAGGATTCGCCCCCGATCCATCACCATCGATGTCGGTCTGCCCGTTTCCAGCCACAATCCGGATGCTCAGCGGGTCGATCAGCCAAGTTCCGGCCGCGCCATCGCCCGACCGCACCCCGACGTTCGGCGCAGTCGGCAACCGCAGTGCGCCGCGGCTGGAGGTCTCGATGAACCCGCCGTCACCCCCGCGAAGCCCGCCGCGGGCCGTGAGCGATCCATCGACCTGCGCCAGCCCGGAGCCGAAGACGACCACCCGGCCGCCGGCGCCGAAGTCGAGGGCGTCGGCACGAATGGCCGCGTCCTCGGCGACAAACGCAAGACGCGCGGTGGGCAGCCCGGGCCCGCCGAACTCACGTCCCCCGAAGTACACCGACCCGCCGCCGCCGGCACCCGAAGCGTCGATGGTGGCCCCGGTGAGTCGGATCTCCGCGCCCGACACTTCGACGGAGCCGCCCAGCCCGCCGGCGGCGGACGAGGTCGCGTCGATCGTGGCCTTGATCTCGGCGTGCCCCGCGCGGCCCGCGTCGATGGACACCGAGCCGGCGTGGCCGAACTCCGACGCTACCGCGACCGGTGCCTCGATGCTCACGCCCGCTTCGGCCTTCATCTCCACCCTGCCGCCCGGCGCCGAAACGACGCCCTGATTCAAGATCGCCGCGCCGAGCGCGTCGGAGGCCGCGAACACCACACCCCGCCCGCTCGCGCGCCCCTTGTTTGTGACCCCGGGCGCGGTCGAGCCGGCCGGCCCCGCCCGCCCGTTCATCTTCACAAGCACGTTCGAGCCGTTTTCACCGACGAACACGTCCGGACCCGCCGCGAAGACGACTGTTCCCGCGCTCGACCGCACGTTGCCGACATTCAGCACCTGCCGCCCGATCAAAGCCGCGGTTCCGTCGGTGTTGATCGATCCCAGATTGGTCACCACCCCGCCCGGCGCGGTGCGGAAGCGCAGGTCGCCGCGCAGGAAGTCTCGATCGGCGATGTCGCCCGCCGCCGCGTACAGCGCTCCCACATTCACCACCGCGTTGCGCCCGAACATGATGCCGGCGCGGTTGACGAGGAAGACCCGCCCGTTGGCCAGCAGGCTCCCATCAATCTGGGTCGGGGCCTTGGAGGTGATCCGGCCCAGCACGCGGCTGGACGCGGAGGGCTGGTCAAACCGCAGCGTGGAGCCCTCCGGCACGCCGAGCTTCGAGAAGTGGATGATCGCCCGGTCCGACGTCCGGATCGCCGTGACGTCCCCCGCCGTCGTCACCTTGGCGCTCCCGGCCGCGACCCGCGAGATCGCCACCTCGGGCGGTGCGGCGTGAACGCTCAGGCACGAGCCGCTCAGCGCGGCCAGGGCCCACACGCCACGCGACCCACGGAACGAAGCGAGGCGGGCACGGAGGGCCCTGGGACGCAGCGCGAACGCGAAGGATGCCATCGGAATCTTCTCCCACGTGAAACAGACCGGTGCGGGCAGAAATCCGGGCTGGCCTCCGT
Source organism: uncultured Phycisphaeraceae bacterium (assembly GCA_964509325.1). Classification (GTDB taxonomy): domain Bacteria; phylum Planctomycetota; class Phycisphaerae; order Phycisphaerales; family UBA1924; genus JAFLCM01. Next base: position 20,739 of record CAZDYM010000001.1, on the reverse strand, counting down.
GCCGCCGGAACAAAATGTCTCCGTCACGAGCCGACCCAGATTACGAAACGGATCACGGCATTGGAACCGTGCCTCGTCCAATTCTTGCTAGAACAGGAGGGTGATCACAAAGTGAACCTTGCTGTCTCCTTCATTGGCCTTGGCACTTTCGTTATCGTTGTCCAGCAGCACGATGCCCCAGTCGACGCGCGCCGTAAACCCTCGTCCCATCACGAGTTCCGCGCCGATGCCGGCGCTCGCCAGCGTCGTGTCCTGTTCGAACGGCTGTCGGTCGGCGTTGCCCACCCGCCCGATGTCAAAGAACCCCTTGAACACGAGGTCCCAGTCCGGCCTCAGAAGCGGACGAGGCGGTCGCCAGTTGAACGGCTGGCCGAACAAAGTCCCCGGCGCCTCCTCCAGCTGGGCGTAGGAGGTCAGCGCCCTGGGCAGGTGGAACCGATACTCCACGGTCCCCGTCACCACCTCATCACCCACAACGAACGCTTCGTCGTACCCGCGCACGCTATAAAGACCCCCCGCGGTCTCGGCGTAGTTCGGCGGCAGCCGGTCCCCCAGGGACGTGAATCCACGCGCCGACACCAGCAGCTCGTGCGCCAGCGTCGTCCGGCCCTGCGCGAGCAGCGTTGGCACCAGCAGGGACTCCAGGAACACCGAAGCCGACACCTCGCCACGGAGAATCTCCCACGAGTCGTCGCTGTCGAACCGCCCCAGTTCGTCGATCTCGTCCGAGTTCGTGCCCGCGATGTCCGGAGCATTGAACTCGGCGAACAGCGCCGCCGAGACCTCTGCCGCCTCGCCGCGCGACTCGCACCGCAGCCCGAAGTACGGGAGGAAGAACTGGTTGTCCGTGTCGATGCCCGCGTTGTTCTCGACTGACACGTGCTCGAACCTCGCCCCGCCCACCGCGTCCGCGAAGAACGAACGCCTTTGGAAGAAGTTCAACGACATCTCCAGCCCGCCCCCGGCCGTCTCACCGGTGAACTCGAGCCCGCCCAGGCCCACCTCGGAGGCGTCGTACTTGGAGAACGAGCCGAACGCGCGCCACTTCAAGTCGGGGTTGAACGAGAACGGCCGCTCGTAAGACGCATACACCGCGTGAACTTCCTGGAAGTTGCCCGTCACGTAGTCGATCAGCAGCGCGTCGTCAACGCCGCTCAGGTTGTAGTTCGAAACACCGAACCGCTCGCGAAGCTCCGTCGTCGACGAAGTCCCCGTGTTCGACAGCTGGGCGTACAACGTCCACGGCCTGGCGGTCGTCACCAGATAGTCGACCCCGGCCCTCTGGTCCTCCTGGGCGGTCAGCGTCACGTCAACTCGCCGCGACGGGTTGCGATTCAGTTTCAACGTGTAATCGTCCAGGGCCCTGGCCCGAATCAGGCCGTCTTCCGTCACGGGAGAACCCGCCCGGATCCTTCGGGTGAGCACCGTCTCATCCGGTGGGTCGATTCGCGGCGTCTCGTCATCCAGGCTCCGCACCAGCATGCGGGTCTGCCCGACCCTCGGAACATGCACGCGCAGCCGCAGCACGCCGGGGCGGTCCCCGTCGTCGGGGAACAGTGTCTTGTCGTCCGCGTGGAGGCGTGTCACGATCGTCCCGGCGATGCCCTTGTCGACCATCCGCCGCGCGATCGCTAGGCAGAAAGCGTCGAGCGCCGACGCCGCGATCTCGCCGTCCGCCTGCGCCACTTGGTTCAGTGTCACGCCCCTTACGCGGCCGCGCGGCATGCCTTCCCGCGCCGCGATGTAAACCACTCGGGGCGCCGCCCCCTCTCCCTGGGGCACTTCGTACCGGAAAAGCTCCGCGCGGACCTCGCCCATCGCCTCCGAAAGCGACATGACGCCCTTGAACACCGGGTCCGCGAAGGGATCGGGTCGCGCTCCCGCAGCCAGTTCCTCGTCCGTGGCGACGAACGGGATCAGTTCGGCCTTCTCGAATCGAGCCGGTGCTCTCATTTGGACGGCCGAGTCGATGTCGTCGACGCTCAAACCCACCCCGTTGGGTCGCTCGGGATCATCGAACACGCCCGGACCGGGAGGTGGAACCCGGAATACCACCCAGCCGCGGTCATCCACACGCCACGCCGGCGCAGGGCTCCGCCCCTTGGGGTTGGTCGGTTGATCGTCGGGCTCGCCTTGGTCGCTCGCGGCTTGCTCGTTCTGCCGCTCAGCCCCGTTGGGTGCTTCAGCCTCGACGAAGTCGTCACCATCGGGCGGCACAAACTCCTGCTCGCCCAGGTCAATCCCGAGTCGGTCGAGCAGCCAGACCGCGAGCGGGCGTTCCCGGAAGGCGATACGCAGGGTCTCATACTCTTCGCGCGAACTCGGGAAAGCCGGCTGCACCAGGCTGTCCAGGGCCCCCGGAGTGACAAACCACCCGCCGCCCTCGCCGGGTGGGGCGCTAACCTGTTGCAGCCATTCAGTCAACGGAAGCACTGGGTCCGGCTGCGCGAGCGGCCGCCCGGGAAGACTCCGTACGCCAGGGATCAAAGCGCCGTTGAAGACCGCGAACGACGCGAACAGCTGGTTCGGGTCGATCTCGATTCGCCCACCACGCGGGGCCGCGCCGGCCGTTCTCCAAGCCTCGAGGCCTTCAACGCGGAACCCACGAACTCGAACGCGCATACCCGCGGCGTTCGCCCGCTGCTCCAAATCCTCGGTGGCGACTAGCCCCCCCGGCTTCGTGAATGCCTCAACTTCCTGATCCGGCGCGGTTCGCTCCGGCTTGTCCGAATCGTCTGGTTTGTCTGGCTTCGCGGGCGGCCCCGGAACACCCTCGGGCGGGGCGGCTGGGTTGCCGCCCTGCTGCCGCGCCGCTACCCACGGCGTCGCCGAACCGACCGACACCGCCAACAAGCAGGCGGTCCACCAGCCAGGCGGGGCCTTCGTCGTTTGCTTTACCCGGAATCCGAAGCGGAGTTGCTGTCCCACGAGGTGCCCCACATGCTGCTTCACGGCTGGACAAACGATGACCTAAGGTCCAGCAGCCCAAGCGACCGCTGGCTCATCCCGCGCGAATCCCAAGAATGAGCATAACGATCCTGTGAGAATGGTCAAGCCGTGGCATGCGGTATGCTCGTAGCAGCGATCTTCTGACGACCCGGACTTCTGAGCCTCCCGAGCATTCCATCATGAGCGGACAGCCAGAAACCGCCAATCTCACGATCCTCGGCATCGCCGGCCCCGCCGTTGAACCGCTGGCTTTACAACGCCTTCATGGCTCACTCACCGTTGGGCGTTCCGCCCGTTGCGACTGGGTCCTACCGGACGAATCCGTCTCTCGCGTCCACGCTCAACTGGTTCACGCCACGGGCCACTGGTACCTCATCGACCTCGCCAGTCGGCTCGGCACGCTGCTCAACGGCGTCCGCCTCGAGGCCAATCGGGCCAGCCCGATCCGGCCCGGTGACGTAATCCGCATCGGCCCCTGGGCGCTGCAGGTCACCGGCAGCACCGCCGAGCCGGACACCCGGCCCACCGTCGAGGACCGAGCGGTCGATTTTCAGCCCCGCGCCGTCCCGGGGGCCTCGCGCTTCGCCTCGGAGCACCTTCGGCTCATCCTGAACTGCGCGACCGCGCTCCACGCCGCTAACGACGAACGCGAACTGGCGCGGAGGCTGCTCGACGCCGCGCTCGGCGGCAGCGGCTTCGCCCGCGGCGCCGTCGTGCGCCCCATCAACCAACGCGGCGACGTCGAGGTCCTCGCGGCGGCCTCTCGGGCCGGGCAGCCCGCGCCGGAGATTACCTTCAGCAGGTCGCTGCTCCGCGCCGCCGCCTCTGGGACCATGGTCTGGGTCGACTCGAGATCGTGCGGGAATCAGCAGCACGGCGAGAGCATCGTCCGACTAGAGATCCATTCCGCCGCCTGCGCGCCCATCATGCTCGGGCAGTCATGCGCCGCCTATCTCTACCTCGACGCCCGCGGCTCCGAGCAGGCAGGCGGGCCTGAGTCCGCCGTGCTTTGCGAAGCCATCGCCCACCTCGGCGGCCTCGCCCTCGCCGGAATCAAACGCGCGGAACTCGAGCGGCGCCAAGCCCAGTTCGAGGAGGACCTCGCCCTCGCCAGAAGCGCTCAGGAACTCATGCTCCCCGCCCAGCAGGCGGACGTCTCCTCGTTCCGCTACGCCTACCGAATGAAGCCGGGCCTCCTGCTCGCGGGAGACCTGTTCGACGTTGTCACGCTCAGCGGTGGACGCGTCGCTGTTGTCCTCGGCGACGCCACCGGAAAGGGCGTCGGAGCCGCCATGTCTATGGCCGCCGCGCAGTCCTTTCTTCGCGCTGCGCTCCAGTCACATTCCCTCGCCGAGGCGCTCACGGCCACCAACAGGTTCATTTCGGCCCGGTCCACCAACGGTCGCTTCGTCTCGCTGTGGGCCGGCGTTTTCGATCCACGCTCCGACACCGTTGAGTTCGTCGACGCGGGGCACGGACTCTGGCTCATCAGAGAAGCCGCGGGCACCATCCGCCGAAGCCGGCAGGAGGGCAGCCTACTTTTGGGTATCGATTCGGAAGCCGCGTTTCACCCCTGCGTCGAGCGCCTCGCCCCCGGCGAGCGCGTCATTCTGTTTAGCGATGGAGCGGTGGAGCAAAAGGGCGCCGGTGCGGACATGTTCGGAATCGACCGGCTCGCCGCCGTACTGAACCCTTGTTCTGGCGCGCAAGCCGATGTCGAATCGGTGTTTACGGCTTTGAACGCCCATGCAGGCGGGTGGTCGTTCACGGACGATACAACAGTCGCTTCAATCGAGCGATTGAGCAAGACGTGAAAATTACCTGGCTGTATGGCGCACCTGAACCGCCCTGGGCTCTTTCTTGCGTTATACTGCGCTCGTTGGTGGTGAGATCGGCGGAATTCCGCCAGATCACTCCGCGACCGCGGAGAGAGGTGCCGCATGTCTTCGGTAATCGTTGAACTCCGCGTCGTCATCGGAACGGGCTCGAGCCTCCGTTCCGTCTTCTCCCTTTCCGAAAAAGGCGAGGAATGCGTTGTCGGGAGCCAGCGCGACTGCAATCTCCCCATTCAATCGCCCGGCGTGAGCGGGCACCACATCGTCATCCGCCACCGTGGCGACATCATCGAAGTCGAGCCCCTCGACCCCGAGGCCCGCACCCTCCTCGAAGACAAGCCGCTCACCGGGCCTTCACCCATCCGCGGCGGGGACATCATCAAGGTTGGCCAGGCGAGCCTTCTGGTGGACATCAAACCTGCAGCGTTCGCCCCCGAGAGCGGCTCGTCCCTGAGCCGGCCCCCCACGACCACCGTACCCGCCCCCACGCTCCCTCGACCCCCCTCGGCACTCTCGACGGGGCCCAACCGACTCCAGGCCCCTGGCACCCGCCCCCGTCACCCAACTCGGCGTCTCATCCGCCGCTCACCGAGCGACTTCCCCCAAGCCACACCGATCTCGGCGAGGCCCCGACCTTAATCCCGCGCTCGAGCAAGCTCGCCCCGGGCCAGTCCCACGCGGCCGCGGAGGCTCTCAGGTCGTCGCCCGAGGAACTGCTCTCCGAGCAGATGGTCAACGGGCGGCGGAACCCGCGCCGCCGCGCCGGTCAGCCCGTGGACCCGGGCACCTCGGTCGATTTTCCTCGCGCCACCGACATCCCGACTCTGGGCTCGCGGGATTGGCCGATCGTCCGCGGCTTTACGATTCTGTCCGAAATCGGCAACGGCGGGCAGGGCCGGGTGTTCAAGGCACGCCAGGAAGACCTGAAGCGTCAGGTCGCGCTCAAGGAACTGAGTTGCAGACACCCCGAGGCTCTCGCGCAGCTCCGCAACGAGGCGGTGGCCATGGCCCAGGTCGAGCACGACCACATCGTCCGTGTCTACGACTACATCTCCGCCCAACACTATGGGTACATCGTGATGGAGTACGTGCCCTGCGGCACGGCCAGATCGGCACTCGACCGCCTCAATCAAGCCCAGGTCATCGATCAGCCGCGCGCGCGTGAGCCGCGCGAGATCGCCGACGCGCTCGGGCTCGACCCCGGCGCGCTCGCGGAGCCGCTCGCGGCGATGAAGAAGGGCACCGATCTGTACTTCCGCTTCGTCGCGTGGTGGTTCGCGGGCCTCGCCGCGGGGCTGCACCGCGCTCACTCCTCGCCGCGGGCCGTGTACCACTACGACATCAAGCCGGGCAACCTCCTTCTCGACGAACACGGGCGCTTCAAGCTCGCGGATTTCGGCATGGCGACGGTCGGCGATTTTGAATCCAACTTCCTTTCCAGCAAGGGTGGGACGCCCAACTACCTCGCGCCGGAGCGCATCGCCGAATGGGCCGCCTCCCGGGGTCGTTCCGACCACCGCGATCCGCTGCCCGACATCTTCTCCTTAGGCCTGACGCTCTATGAGTTCCTCACCGGGGTGCCGGCGTACTCGCAGTCCTCTCAGCTCGACGTGCTCAAAGCCGTCGCTACCACCGAGCCCGAGCCCCCGAGCGAGAAGAACGACCTTGTGAGTATCCCCCCGAGCCTCGAGAAGATCTGCCTTAAGGCCATCGAACGCAACCCGAAGGACCGCTACCAGTCAGCGGAGGAGATGCATGTCGCCCTGCGCGACTGCTTTCGGTCGCGGTGGCCGGCCCCGACCAAGAGACTGATCTTCGGGAGCTGAGGGCCGGTCGCAACCCCCATGCCCACCTGGAGACTGATTCTCGACCTCGAAGAGCCCGGCCATCCCAACGCCGAGGTTCCACCTGTCCTTGTTCTTCCCGGCGACCTCGCAATCGACCCCGCTGAGGCCTCGGGCTCCGTGGTCGTCCGTATCTGCGGCTCGTCGGCGTCCCTCTCAACGCCCGAGTACGCCGGGTCGTCCCGGCCGCTCGACACCGCCTCGTGGACCCAGGCGGGCCCCTGGCGCTTGCAGGCGCGACCGCTGCTCTCGAACGATCATGCGAAGTCGTCCAACCAGCCGGACCTATTCACTCCACGGCTGCTCGTCCGCGAGCCCGGCGCCGGTCCACGAGAGATCGTCTTGAACGCCATGCCGGAGCCTGGCCTCGTCTTCGGCCGCCGCGGTGGGCCCGGAGACATCGCGCTCAACGACCGCCACGTCTCGGCGCGTCACTTCCGCATCGCGCGCGCCGAGGGCCGGCACCGGGTTATCGATCTCGACAGCCGGCACGGGACGTTCGTCAACGGCGTCCGCGTGCGCGGAGCCCGCGTCTTGCACCATCAGGACGTCATTACCGCCGGGTCGAGCCGCGTGGATTTCCTGGACCTGTCCGAGCACGTTCGCAAGACCGCGATAGCGGTGCCAGATCGATCGCCGGACCCAGCCGACGCCGAAGACCCGAACCGGACGCTCGACTCCGTGCCCGCGGAGGACTCGCTCGAAAGTCCCGCGATCGACGCTGACGAAGCTGCCCGGGCCCGCAGCTTGCGGCGCCGCCGTGGAGCGCTCATGCTCGTGGTCCTTGTCGCGGCTGTCGCCGCCGGTGCGTTGTGGGTCTGGGCCCTTGGCTCGGCCGGGCCCGGGTCGGGTCGCTAGGAGTTCCCGTGACCGCACACGATGCCATCATCACCGCGCACCTCGGCTACGCACGCTCGCTGGCGCGGCAGATCCACAAATCGCTCCCCCGACGCGTCCAGTTCGAGGACCTTGAGGCCGCCGCGTTCCTCGGGCTCACCAGGGCCGGCGCCGCCTTCGACCCGACCCGCGGCGTGCCCTTCACCACCTTCTCCTACCGATTCATCCGCGGCGCGGTCTTTGATGCGCTCCGGAAGATGACATGGCTTTCGCCTGCCTCACGTCGCGCCGTCAGCGTCCAGGAGCATCTCGACGAGACCGTCGAATCCCACGCCGCCGACATCGAGACCTCCGACGATCCCGAGCACCTCGCGACGCAGTTCTCCGCGATGGTGGCCCGCTTGGGGACGGTGCTGCTGATGACGGACCTGTCACGCAGCGACGAGGAGCGATCCACGGAGGCCGCCGACGAGGACCGAACCATAGCCCCAGTTGAGAGCGCAGAACTCCGCGCCCGCCTCCGTTCCGCGCTCGAGGCCCTGCCCCCGGATCAGGCCGAGTTGATGGACATGCTCTACGCCCAAGGGCTCACCATGGAACTGGCGGGCCAGCGCCTGGGCGTGAACAAGGCCACCGTCTCCCGACGCCACAGGGACATCATCGAGTCGCTCCGAGCGCATCTGACCGCCTCGCATCGCCGACGACCGTCGCCCTCGCCCTTTTAGGCATCAGACCATAATGGGTGTCTGCGCCTGAGGCATCTCCACCGTGCCGATGCAGTCCAGCGTCACGCCGGCGGGCGTCTGCCCAAAGTCAAGCACCACCACCCCCGGGAACAGCCGACCCAAGAGCGACGACAAGCCGCCCCGGATTTCGCTGTGGGTCATGAACACCGGCGGGAGCTCAATGTGCTTTTCGGGACGTATCGCCCCGCGGACCGCGTCACACAGCCCCCGTTCCTCCGTGGGCGGCAAGAACACCTGGCCCGTCGTCGAACGCCTCGCGAGCTCCCGGAACACTTCTTCGACCTCCGGCGCGAGCTGGTAGTACGCGAGCCGGCCCGACCCGTCGCACAGCGACGCGAACAGCGGTTCCGCGACATCGGCCCGCACGCTCTCGGCGATCTCCGCCGGTATGCGCGACCCCGCCGCGCCGGCCGCCCCCACAACCCGGCAGATTCCCCCGAGGACCCGTCGAAGATCGTTGATCGGCACGCGGTCCCGCACCAGCCGCTGCAGCACCTCGGTCACCTCGTGCGCCTTGAGTTGAGCTTGCACCGACTGAACCAGCGCGGGGCGGCGCTGCTTGAGCTGCTCGAGCAGCGTCGCGACCTCGTGGACCCCGAGGAAATCCGCCGCGCGAAGGATCAGCGTCCGCCTCAGGTGCTCGAGAATGAACTGGTCCGCCGACAGCACAGTGAACTTCGCGGCCCGCGCCTGCTCCGCGGCCTCCGCCGGGATGCTCGCGGCCTCGAGCCCGCACCAGGGAATCACCATCGGCTCGGCCCCGGCTATGCCGCGGTCGCGCACCAGCCCCAGCGGCGCCAGCACCACCGCCTGCCGCATCGAGATGGCCCCTTCCGCCGCGGTCACCCCGTAGAACGAGAACCGGTATCCCTCCGCGCGCTCGACCCCACCCCGGGCGCGAACGACGGCGGGGAATGGCACGCCGCTCGCTTCCGAGAGCCGCTCGATCAACCCCCGCAGCCGAGCCCCGACATCAGCCTCAGACTCCGCCGATTCCGGAGTCAGCACGGGCTCCAGCGCGGGCCCGATCTCCAGCACGATCCCGCAGGGCTCGTACCCAACCCCCGCCGTGGCCTCCGGCGCGGCCGGAGCTTCGACCCTCTCACGCTCCTGGTCCCGCGCACGAGACCGGTTCACAAACCCCGCGATCACCGCGCACCCCGCCAGCACAAGAAAAACCCACGTCGGAAACCCCGGCAGCAGCCCCAGCAGCAGCATCAGCCCCGCCACCAAGAACATCGGCCGCACCTGACCGAAGACCTGCTCGGCCAAGTCGCGCGCCACGTTACCCTGCCCCGGGCCGTCTTCCGACGCGGCGACCCGCGTCACCACCAGCCCCGCCGACACGCTGATGAGCAGCGCCGGGATCTGCGCCACCAGCCCGTCGCCGATGGTCAGCAGCGAGTACAGCTCCGCGGCCTCCCCGAAGGCCATCCCCTGCTGGCTCACCCCCACCAGGATCCCGCCCACGATGTTCACGACCGCCACAATGATTGAAGCGATCGCGTCGCCCTTGACAAACTTCATCGCCCCGTCCATCGCGCCGTAGAGCTTCGATTCCCGGGCCAGCTCTTCGCGTCTGGTCTTGGCCTGCTCCTGCGACAGGGCGCCGGATCGCAGGTCCGCGTCGATCGCCATCTGCTTGCCCGGCATCGCGTCAAGGGTGAACCGCGCCGACACCTCCGCCACTCGCTCCGAGCCCTTGGCGATCACGATGAACTGGATGAGCGTCAGCACGATGAACACCACCCCGCCCACCACGAAGTTGCCGCCCACCACGAAGTTGCCGAAAGCGGTGATGATGTGCCCGGCGTCCGCCTCCAGAAGGATCAGCCGCGTCGTCGTCACGTTCAAGGCCAGGCGGAACAGCGTCGTCAGCAGCAAAACCGTCGGGAACGAGGGGAGCTTCCGCGCGTCCTGCGCATACAACGCCACCAGCAATACCAGCGCCGAGACCGACATGTTCACCGCGATGAACACGTCCACCAGCCACTGCGGCACCCGCACGATCATCAGTGAGATTACCGCCACCACGCCGAAGGCGAGCATCACGTCCAGGTATCGCGTGAGCACTGAGGCGCGGGCGGTCGTCAAGGCCGATGGGGTGGTAGACATGGCGACGTGGTCCGGCCCCTCCGGGAAGAGAGAGCGCTGTCAACTCGGCACGCGCGGAGATTCCAATGCCTCCCACGGGCCGGTGAAGGAGTGTAATGAACGACGAACCCGGCGCAAATCGCGGGCCGACGGTCGATCGACCGCCGGCCCGCCGAGGTGCTTGCGCTTTTTTCTCTTGCCTCCGGGGTTCCCGGGCGACGCCTCAACGCGCTATCCCGGGGGTCGAGCCGCCCGGGTCAGGCCGCGGGCGCGAGGCCGAGCAAGCCCCGAAGCAGTTCCTCGGCACGCTGCTGCTGGATCGGGTTCCGCGTCATCGGGTCGGCCACCAGCGCGTCGGCACCCGCTTCCCGGACGGCCCGGGCGAGCGCCTCGCGGGCCTGAGCCTTGGCCGTCTCGGGCAGGCTGTTGATTACGTCCCTCGCCTCCAGAAGCGCCGCGTCGGCCCGGCTGAAGGGCTTGTTCACCTGATCCACCAGCCGTTGCTGCAACCGCTCAATCTTCGCACTGAGACCGGGCACTTGCTTGAGGTCGAACCCGACGGGCAGAGCCTCCAACCCCGCCACCCTGGCCTGCCCAATCACGCCCCGCGCCGCATCGATCGGCTGGTTCACAGCGCCGGTCAGCTCGCGGTACTTGTCAAGCAACGGCTTGCCGATCTCGCCGAGTCTGCCCAGGGCCGCCTCCGGCAGGCCGGCGATCTTGGTCTTGATCTCGTTGTATTTGTCGAGGAACGGCTGCGCCATCTGCACCACCTTGGCCGGCAGCCCGCCCGCCAGGCCAGCAACCTTGCCCAGCGCCCCGCCAACCCCGCCGGGAACCAGGCCGGCAAGCGCGCCCTTCAAGTCTCCGTTCAGCGCAGCGGCGATCGGGGTCGCGATCTTCATCACCCCGGCGATCACCGGCCCGATGCCGGGAATCGCCAGCGCCGCCACCGACAGGAACGGGGCGATCCTGTTGAACAGTTTCAGCACCGGGCCGATGAACTTCCCGATCTTGCGCAAACCCTTCTTGATCGCCCCACCGATCTTCTTCATCGCGCCGCCGAGCTTTGTGAAGCCCTTCTTGAACGCGCCACCGATCTTCTTGAAGGCTTTCTTCAACTTCCCGAAGAAGTTCTCCACCTGCACCGTCTTTCCGTCCACCACGGCGGTGCCGAGGTCCTGGAACGACCGGATGCGCGCCTCTTCCTCCGCTGAAACATGCTCGCTGCCGATGATGCGCCGGAACAACTCGCCTTCGTCGCCCTTGCTGTCGACGGTGTTCAAGAGGTTGTCGAGATGATGCCCGGCCTCTTCCACGAACACGCTCGCGGCCTTTGCGGGGTCGCGCAGCAAATCTTCATTCATCAGAACCGTCTTTGAGGCATTGTCGTAGCCCGCTTCGGCTCCGTTCAACGCTGCATTAGAGACGAAGCGGACTTTGGGCATCCACGAGAAGTCCCCGTTCAGGGCCCGCTGGCGCAGGCTCTCGGCCTGGGCCGTGTCATGGTTCGGGCCGAACACGCGGGACATCATGGCCTTGAACTTCGCGGGGTCCTTCGCCCAATCAGCGAACTGTTGGCGGAACAGCGCCGTCACGCGGTCCACCGCCCCACCCCCCGCGCGGGCGTCAACCACGCCGCCGGAGTTCGCTGCCGAGGTCGGAGCCAAGGGCCGCGGATTCGGAACCGCCGCAGGGACCGCCGACCAAACGCCGGCACCGGTGTTCATCGTGCTTCGACCGCTGTTGATGGTCATGCTCATCGGGTGCTCTCCTTCTCATCCGGACTAATCCGGGGATCTCGCTCGGTGTTGCTCTCGATCTGCCACGTCACTTGCTGAGGTACCGTGCGGCGTCCGTCGCCGCTGCGCCCACCGCCTGCCCGACCGCGTCACCCGCCAGACCGCCGGCCACCGCGCCGGCGGCGCCGCACAGCGGAACGATCGGCGGGACCGGAGCACACAATGCCGCCCCGCCCACTGCCCCTTTGGCCGCGCCGACCATCGCGCCGCCAAACCCGGCACCCTGCACCGCCGCCTCGCGGACCGGGTCCTTCGCGTTAGCCACCGCGGCGCCGCGGGCAACCACGTCGATCACCGCGACGGGCTTGGCCAGCGCCTTGAAGACCCGGCCGCCCGTCACCGAACGCAGCGTCATCCTCGCGCTCCTCGGCAGCTGTCGCACCACCTCGGACGCGCTCCGCGCCAGGACCTTCCACGCACGACGCGCCGAGCCGCGGAGGCTGTGCTTCAGCGCCCGGTTGATCTTGGGCCCCGAGACCGCGGCTCCCTGTCCCAGGCGCGACACGGCGTCGCCCCATGTCGCCGTGGTCCCCGCCACGTCGATCACCGTCTGCGTCACGGCGCTTCGCGGCCCGGCTTGATGCTGAGCAGCCTGGGCGAACGTGCCGGTGGATGAAGGCACCGTCGGGGTGGTACGGATCAGGACTCGCAGGTGGCCGGCGCCGCCGGCGCTGCTGTTGGGGATCGCTGACATCGGTCTTTCTCCTTGTGCTTGACGGGGGAGTGGGTCGGTGAAAGGCGGGGGCGATCGCGTCCGCGACCGCCCGCCTCGGCCCTTGCGGGTGCCCGCCCGCGCGGTCGGCGCGGGCGGGGCCGGTGCCGGGGTTTCTCAACACGCGGCGCTCAGTTGGTGCGGAGGTTGCGGACCACCGCGAGCCGGTCGTCGCTCTCCTGCTTCAGCATGTTGCTGATCATGTTGAGGATGAACGACACTTCCTGACGCGCCTCCTGGAGCTTCACCAGGATCTCCTTCCGCTTGTCCGGGTCGGTCTCGGCGGCGAGTTCGGCGTTGAGCCGCGAGACATCGCCCCGAGCCGCGTTCAGCGCGGTGAACATCGGCTTGTACTCAGGCCGCTCCTCCACCGGCACGCGACCAGAGACCAGCGCCGCGCCCGTCGACACCACGTTCGGATTCTGGTTCGCGTACGGGTTCCACGCCTGAGTCACTACGTTGCCAGCGTTCTCACGCGCCGCATACTTGGCATAGTCCAACTGGCTCGTCCCGCCCTTGCCGTCGAACATGATCTCGCCGAACCGCTGCGACGCGTCGCCGCCGATGAACTCCGTGTTCGTCCCAGCGAACACCAGGTCGTCGAGGTTCGCCTCGTTGGCCAGACGCAGCACTGTTCCGTCGGCCCACTCGCGGTCCACCGAGCCGGCGTTGTTCAGCACCGTGCCCATCTGGATTCCCGCCTGATTGTCCGACACCCCCCGGGCGACCACCGCCTCACCGTTCCGCATCACCGCCACCGACTCGATGAATGCCAGGCCCTCGCCGTTCTTCGGCGTCACCTTGATGGTGATCTTCACGCCGTCGGCCAGGTCCAGCGTTAGGTTCTGATCGTGGAACTGACCCTTGTCCCCGTCACCGGTGTGGAAGTGCGGATCGCCGTGCGCGTGCACCCACTGGTTGGTCTTCGTATCATAGATCTTGACGTTGTGCTCGCTCACCTCAACGCGGTACCGCCCCGCGATGATGTTGTTGCCCTCGGTCCGAAGCTGCGTCGCATTGAATGGCGCGTAGCCGACCGAAGCGGCGGAGGCGGGCGTGTTGTTGCTGACATACGTCGTCATGAGAGGCTCCTTCGTGGTATCCGATGTGGTTTCGAGATCGGGTGCCGCACTTAGCACCCATGGTGCTCAGGCTCACGCGCTCCAGCGCGGTACATCAACTCATCGCATGTCGCCGCTTCTCGTTGCTGCTCCACGATCAAAATCATCACGAAGCAAGCCGGAACATTCCGTGCACACAGAAAAAGAACGTGCGGCCGGCGCCGTGGAAGAGATCGGCGCCGACCGCACGGGAGTTGCTCACACCATCGCTCGAGGAGTAATCAGTCGTTCCGCATCCCGGTGTCTTTGATCGTATACGACTTCACGGTCCCGTCATTCATGCGGAACTCGACGGTCGAGCCCTCGGGGTACGACGCGCCGGGCTTCATGAACCGGAAGTGGGCCCGCCCGCCGTTGCCGTCGCGCGTCGTCAAGCGTCCCTCCTCGATCACCCGGCCATCGGGCCCCTTGACCACCGCAGAACGCACGGACTGCGAGATGTTCGGCGGCGCCAGCACCACCAACTTCCCGTCCGAGTCCGAAACCGGCTTCCACAGGAACCCGCCCGGGCCATCCACCCTGATCGACGGGCCCTTGCTTGATGCCTTTCCGCCCACAGCCCCGCCCTTGCCGGAGCCCACCGCGCCGCCGCCGGCCGACACACCACCCGCCGAGCCCACGCCAGCGCCCCCACCACCCGCCGCGGCTCCATCGGGCCCAAAGTTCTGCGCCAGTTGCTGGTTCATCGCCAGCGTCTGCAGCATCGCGCCGAGGAGTTCCTGGAACTCCGCGTCGTCAATCTTCCCCGACTGCTTCAGGCTCACCAGACCGGCGAGCATGTCCCGCGGCGAGACCCCCGTCGCGTCCATCAGCGATCTGAGCGCTTGGCTCAGCTGCTCCGGCGTCCGCGCCCCCGACAGCGCGTTCAGGAATGTCCCCGTCAGTTCCTCCGTCACCTTCGGATCACCGCCCGCGAGCACGGTCGCCAGCGCACGCACGCCCGGCTCGGCCTGCTGCAGCATAGGGTCGTTCAAACCGGCGGCGTCAGCCGACAGGCCGATCAGCGACACATCCGCCGGGTTTCCACCCGCGTCGAAGCCCTTGAAGGTCAGCGCCTGACCCAAGGGCGACTGCTTCAGCGCGCCGAGCACGGAGTCCAGCGTGGACCCAGCCCCGACCCGGGCCGCGTCCAAGCCGTCGCCCAGAGAGACGAGATTGAGCCGATGCACCCCGTTCCCAGCCCCGCGCAGGATCGAGTCCAGCGCCGTGGTCAGCGGGCTGGCCGCCGCCTGCACCGCCGACCCCGCCACCTGCGCGAGCCCACCTGCGGCATTCCCGACGACATTGCCAACGACGTTCCCGACCACGTTCCCAATCGAGCGATTTACGATATTCGAGATAAATGACATGGGCGAAACACTCCAAGCAAGGCGCTCTTGCGGCGCGGTTTGTATTTCATTCGGTGCCCGCGCACGCGGGACCCTCCCGGTCATCCGGTCATCCCGCCCCGCGTTGCACGCCTGCGGCGTATCCACGCAACATCGCCCTTGCACGAGCGAGAACCGAAGGGACAATCCTCCTTCCCGGCGCATCGCCACCTTTGCTGCTGCCCGAGCGCGCCGCCCACAGGTTCACCCGCCCCGGAGGCATCCGATGCATCGAGGCTTCTCGTGCCACCGTCACGCGCGCCTGCGCCCGGTCCGCGCCGTTCTCGTCGCGCTAGCGCTCGTCGCCGCTGCGGGAGGCTCCTCCTCGCTCGGGTGCAAGGCTGAGAGCTACCCGAGGCTTCCCGACTCCTTTGCCCGACCGCTCAGCGCAGGGTCCGCGCAGGCCTATCTTCAGGCGATGCAGCTGTGGGGCGTCGGGATTGTGCGCGCCGAGCGCGGTGAAACCCGCCGCGCCACACTCAACCAGATCCTCGCCCTTCTCGAGAGCGCGTCGAACCGCGACGAAACCAACCCACTGCTCATCTCCAAGCGGGCCGACATTCTCATCGAGCTCCGCCCGGATGACGAAGCCACCCTTGAACAGGCCGCCCGACTCTACGAGAAGTCTTTCGGCAACGATGCCGTCCGCGCCTGGGTTCCCGGGATGATCGGCCTCTCGGAGACGCTCTACCGCAAGGCAATTAAGGATCCCGGCAACTGGGACGTCTATGAGCAGCAGGCCCGCGCCTGCGTCGAACCCGCGTGGGCCCACCTCACGGCCCTCGAACGCGAGAAAGGCGAAGAGCCACCCAAGCCGGCGGGCCTCTTCGACGGTCTCTTCGGCGGGGGCAACCGCGCTGCGAAGGAAGATGTCCGCCCGGGCGACCCCACCGTCCCGAAGAATGAGCGCTACGCCATCCTGATGGACTTTCTTTATGCTGAGGACGCCTGGCGCATCGATAACCACGACGTGCTCGCCGGCCATTCCGTCGCCGACGGCGCCCTGAACGCCGAGACGGGCAGCCCGCTGGTCCGACGGCTGCGCGCCCGCCTTCAGTTCCAGAAAGACCGCTGGACCCTCGGGCCGGGACGCATCGCCGCCGACCCCCGCAAGGCTTTCGACAACACCCGCGACTGGTCGCGCGACTGCTTCGAGGTCGAGTTCGAGATCGCCCGCCAGTACCGCGTCCTCGCCGACGCCCGCGGCCAATTCGACGACTACAAAGCCGCCATCGACTTCCTCTCCCCGTGGGCCCAGGCCGCCAACTCGAACCCGATGCTCGGTGCCTACAAACCACTCTGGCAGGAACTGATGCGCGCCAGCATCGGCGCTTTCGCCACTCACCCCATCGATACCGAGGAGAACCGCCAGCTCGCCAGGAACTTCTCGACCAAAGGTGCCGCCGCTGTCTACGAGCGTCTCCGCCTCATCGACCCGCAGGACGCGGTCACCGAGACCATTCGCGCGTGGCATCTCCTCACCGACGGCGTCTGGTCCCTCAACGCCACGCAGATTCAGGCCGCCATCACCCAGGCCGATGTCGCCTCCACGCTCCCCGGCGCCCCGCTCGACGAACTCGCAACGCTCAAACGACGAGCGGCCGATGAGATCGCCCGGCTCTCGAAGGTGAGCACGCCGTGAGCGTCGTCCCCCAACTCTCCAATCCCTCCGGGCCGCGCCCCGAGGATTTCGCCGACTTCACCGCCGTGCTTCGGGAGTACGAGGCCTTCGGGCAAAGCCACACGATGCTGCGCTGGCGGGCTTGGCTCGATGCCCAGGCCCGCGACGCACGCGACAACGCACTGCCCGCGCTCGAGCGCCAGTGCGAGGTTGTTCGGAGAGGGCTCGATACCGCTGAACGCATGATCTCGATGCTCCGCGCTGCCCCCAAACAAATTCCGATCAACTAGCCTTTCTTGTCTTTAATTGTTCTACGCAACAGCATATCCCGAGCCGCGATCACACAGCAGCGACCGACACCGTCGGCCCGGAAAGCACACAGCGACAAGGAGACACATCATGTCCGGCCCCTCCGTGATCAACTCGAACACCACCGCCCAGCCCGTCACCACCTATTCCACCCCGATCCCGCCCGCCCCCCCGCTGAACTCGGGCGGCGGTGCCGACCTTGGCTCGGTCATCGGCGGGATCGCCGGGATCGCCAGCAGCTTCATGGGCGGCGGCGGCCTAGGGGGTTTCGGCGCCCTTGGCGGCCTCGGCGGCGGCGGCTTCGCCCAGCAGATGCAGCTCCTGCAGCTCCAAGATCAGATCCAGCAGCGCTCCGCCCGCTTCCAGACCCTTTCCAATATCTCCAAGACCGAGCACGACACCCGCGTCAACTCCATCCGCAACATGCGCGGCTGACCGAGCCCCGCGTCACCTCCTCCGCCCGCTGACTTCTTCAAGCTGCAACACGACATGCCGGCACCCGACACCATGCTCGCGCAGCGCCTGCGACCCCGCAAGGACCTCGCCGCGCTGCCACGATTCCTGGCGGACGCCGGCTTTGTCGCGCTCGAATCCGCCTCGCCGCAGACCGCCCGAGCCATCTTCGAGGCGGTCTGTGTCGTGGCGCCGAGAAGCCCCGTCGGCGGCACCGGGCTGGCCGAAGCCCTGCTCCAGCTCGGGGAAACCCGTCGCGCCGAACGCGCCGCGCGTGCCGCCTCCCGCCTCATCGCCGACCGCACCACCACCGCAGGCGCTTATCTCACTCTGGGCAAGTGCCGCTGGCATCTCGGCGACCACGGCGCCGCCAAGCTCGCTTGGGCCGACGCCCGCGTCATTGATCCGACCGGGCCCGCAGGCGACGAAGCCGCTGTTCTGCTCGAGCGTTCCGATACGCCCGAGACCCTCGTCTTCGATTCGGCCCGACCCCCAAGGCCGCCCAAAAAGGACTCGCACCGATGACCATCAACCCGCTCCGACCCTCGGGCCCCCCTATTCCACCCGTCGGCCCCGGTCAGGTCGGGGCCACCCCAGCCCCGGTGAGCGCCCCCGCGTCAGCCGCGGCCGAGTTCGGTCGGCAACTGGTCGCCGGCACCACCCCAACCCCGCAGAATAATCCACTTGACCGTGCAACATACGACCGCATCAGCAGGAAGATCAAGGAGGCCGCCGCCGCCGGCAAGTCCTCCCAGGAAATCCTCGGCGTGCTCGTGGAAGACGAACTCACCACCGCCTTGGGACAAGCCCCCTCGCCCGCCCTCTTGGCCAGCGTCCGGGAGCAGTTCCAGACCTCGCCGCAGTTGAAGGACCTGTTCAGCAAGCTGCACCGCAAGACCCTCGGCTGACCCAGCCCGAACCTGCCTCAGGAGCCGCACCATGAACTCGATCGCCCCGATCAACGCCGCCCCGATGCCGGTGAATCCCGCCGGCATGATGCGCCCGGAAATGGCCTCGCCGGAGATGAGCACGCCCGCCTACTCCCCGGCCTTCGGTGCCGAGCGCCTGCACCGCGTCGCCGAGACCCCTCAGGCTGACGGTCTGAAGATCGGCGAAGACCCCGTGATGCGTATGTTCGACCGCGTCGGCTTGCGCCAGGGCTACGACCGCTTCATGGAAACCAGCGACCGCGCCGCGTGGTGCGACCGCATCGGCGACACCGCCGGCGCCTCCCGCGCTCGCTCCGAGGGCCACATGCAGCTCCTCGCCATGCAGATGGGCGTCCAGGAACACAGCATGAAGATCGAACTCGCATCCAAGGTCGTCGAGCACGGCTCCACCAGCACCAAGACCGTCCTCCAAACTCAGATGTAAACTCCGGCCATCACCGCCACCGCACCAACCCACCTCGGAGCAGGCGTCATGACGGCCCACCCGCAGAGCCCCCATCGCCTTACCCCCGCACGCGGCGCCCTTGCGCTGGTGCTTTCCGCTCTGTTCACGCTCCTCACCGCCGGCTGCGGCTCATCCACCACGGACCTCATCCAAGTCGAGACCGAGAAGGAAGCCAACCACATCCTGACCGTACTCGCCTCGGCCTCGGCGGGGGTGACCAACGCCGACCCAATTGTCGGCACCAAGCAGGCCCTCGAAAAGCAACGCAAGACCGTCTGGCAGGTCCGCGTTCCCTCGAAGGACGCCGAGAACGCCCGCCGAGTCCTGCTCGCCCACGACCTTCCCAAGGACAAGCACCCGGGCCTCTCCGGCCTCGCCTCCTCCTCGGGCCTCATCCCCAGCCGCACAGACGAACGCGCCCGCCTCATGGACGCCATCGCCGGCGAACTCCAGAAGACCATTGAGTCCATCGACGGCGTCGTGTCCGCCCGCGTCCACGTCGTGGTGCCCGAGCGCGAGGCCCTCGCCGGCCCCGACGCCGCCCCGAGCCCGACCCGCGCTTCCGTGATCGTCCAGACAACGCGCGAGCGACTGCGCGCCGTCGTCTCCGGGCCACCCGCCGGCTCCGAACCGGAGGCGAACGCGCAGATTCCCGCTCCCCGCGGCCGTGTCGACGAAGTCAAGACCGCCGAGATCGTCCGCGAACTGGTCCGCAACGCCGTCGACGGCCTCGAAGACAAGAACCTTTCCGTCTCGGTCATCCAAGTCGCCCGCGTCGAGGCTGCCGCCGCGCCCATGACCTCATGGGGCGACATCATCAGCGCCGCCCGCGCCCGTGCGATCGAGCCCAGGTCTCTCGCGGTCATCCTCACCGCAGGGTTGGCGCTCGCCCTTGTGCTTTTCCTTCTTGCCCGGCGCTGATCACACCCATCGCGTCCTTCCATACCCCCGTGGCCGATACCGAAGCCCATCCCCCCAGTGCCAGCGCCGCGCAGCCCAACGTGATGCCGCGTACCCGCCTCTCGACCTTCCTAGCCGCGTGCCGCCAGTGCTCGGCACGCCCCGACTCGGTGATCGGACTCCACCCATACGCCGCGGAGATCCGCCGGGAACAGCCCCGCACCGCCGCGCTCACCGTCACCGCTTTGCTGGTCCGCGAGCTCGAAGACCTCGGCGGCCAGCTCGTTGTCGACCGCCGGGGCACCCGCACGTCCCGCCCGCTCCGAACCCTCGCCGGCCTCGACTACTACCGTTCGCGGCGCGGCCTGGCCATCGCCGCCCCGATCGCCGCCATCGGCGCTGAACTCCCGGCGCTCTGGCGACGGCTCTTGGGACTCGACGCCGCCTCTCTCACCGCAGTCTCGCAGCGCCTCGGCGAATCCCTCGTCGGCACCGCCCTCCACGCCCTGCCCGGGCCCGAGTCGGCGTCGCTCCTCGCCCGCCTCGCGCCAGTTGCACGCGCCGCGCTGCTCGCCCTCCGCCCGGGCGCCGAGCCCATCCTCGCCGACCCGACCGCCGACCGGCTCCGCGCCGGAACCGCCATCCGGCCCGAAGAGACCTGCCAGGAAGTCGGCCTCGCCGTGCTCGCCGGGCTCGCCGCCCGCCTGCACGAGCACCAGCGCCGTTCCCTGCAGACATTCTCCGTCACCAACGT